>NZ_JBTVVN010000045.1:0-24721 GCF_054819755.1 Clostridium sp. DL1XJH146 | reverse complement strand
AGTAATCTTTACGATTACTGGATTTTACATGGCAGGGGCACCAGGACTCGAACCCGGAACCAATGGTTTTGGAGACCACTACTCTACCAATTGAGCCATACCCCTATGCAACGAAACTTATTATATCATATTTTTTTCACCTATGCAAGCGGTTAAATATATTTTCGTATAATTTTTTAATATATTCTATATAATTTTATAACAAAAACATATACAGTCCTTTATTTTTTATTAATGTTAGAGTAAAATACTAAGGGAGTATTAATTGAAAAGATTAATGCACGGTGCACAATGCACAATGCACAATTAAAGGAGTTTTTATTATGGAATTTATAGTAGATAGAGTCGAAAAAACTTTAGATATTGGACTTCAATTAGGTAAACTAGCTAATAAAGGTGATGTATTTTGCCTTATTGGTGATTTAGGAACAGGTAAAACCCATATTACTAAAGGTATAGCTTTAGGTCTTGAAATAGACGAGCACATAACTAGCCCTACCTTTACAATCGTAAATGAATATGAAGGAAGACTTAGATTTAACCATTTTGATGTATATAGAGTCAATGACCCTGATGAAATTGAGGCTATTGGTTTTGATGAATATATTTTTAGTGATGCTGTTAGTGTAGTAGAATGGGCTAATTATATAGAAGATATTTTACCTAAAGAAAGAATAAATATATATCTAGATAAAATTCCCGAACTTGGAGATACTTTTAGAAGAATAAAAATCGAGTATACTAGTGATAGCTATGATTATATAAAGGAGTTAAAATTATGAAGATAATGGCTGTAGATTCCTCAACCGCATCAGCAACTTGTGCAATTGTGGATGAAGGTAAACTATTAGGTGAAGTAATATACAATGATAAAAAACAACATTCTGTAGTACTTATGAATCAGATTGATCTTCTACTTAAGAATTTAAATCTTTCTATAACCGATATTGATGGCTTTGGTGTATCTTTAGGACCTGGTTCATTCACCGGACTTAGAATTGGTATGGCAACCATTAAAGGATTATCACAAGGAACTAACAAGCCTTTAAAAGCTATTTCTTCATTAGATGCACTTGCATATAACCTCGCCTACACCGAAGGTATAATATGTCCAATATTAGATGCCCTAAGAGAAAATGTTTTTACTTGCCTATATAAATTTGAAAATAATAAATTAGTAAGTTTAATGGATGTATCCCATTATAATATAGATGAATTGATAGATTACATAAATACTAACTACACAAAGAAAAAAATAACCTTTATCGGAGATGGAGTTGCTAAATATAAAGATACTTTATCTTCTAAAATGAATAATATATCTTTTGCGCCTATTCATTTAAATACTGTAAGAGCTTCGTCTTTAGCTGAGTTAGCTTTAGAAGAACTAAAAAATGGCAACGAAGATGACTTATTTACAATTTCGCCTATTTACCTTAGAAAATCTCAAGCTGAAAGAGAATATGCGAAAAAACACGGTGAATTAAATGTGTAAACTTGAAATCAAAGAAATAAATCAAGAGTTTGCAGAGGATATTGTTAAAATTAATCACCTATGTTTTAAAGATAAGTGGAGTATAACTACAGTTCACGATGAACTAGATTCTAAATTTACCAAATATTTTGCTGCTTTTTATGATAATATTTTAGTTGGTTACATAGGCCTTTGGCTGATTTTAGATGAAGCCCATATTACAAGTGTAGCAGTTCATCCTGAATTTCGACGACTAAAAATTGGAAGTAAACTTATTCAAAAATCAATAGCTACTACCAATAAGCTAAATATAAATTCATATACTCTAGAAGTAAGATCCAAAAACATGCCTGCAATTAATCTATACAAAAGCTTTGGTTTTAAAGAAGAAGGATTAAGAAAAAATTACTATAAAGATGATGATGCGATAATAATGTGGAAGAGAACTTCATTTGAAAAATAATAAAAGTACTAGGCAAAGCCTAGTACTTTTATTATTTTTCAAATGCAATTTGCAATGTTCAATTTACAATTATTGATGATTTTCTTCCCTTTGGTCAGAAAATCTTTATTTTAAATTTAAAATCTAAAATATCTAAACAAGGCAGTATCTGAATATATGTACTTACAAATTCAGATACTGCCTCTCTTATTTTTTTATTGTTTTATTGTTTTAATTAATTAAAAGATTTTGCCCCAGCAAAATCATCCACAATTGTGCATTGTGTATTGTACATTGTGCATTGCTCTTATATTGTGCATTGCTCTTATATTGTGCATTTCTATTTTACTACTGCTTTTTTCTTTTTCTGAGTTACAAGTTCTTCACTTTGAAGATATCCTGAAACTGACTTGTAAACTGGGAATGTTATAGCTGCTACAATTACGCCTTTAACTAAATTAAATGGTAGTATTGAAAGAATAATCAAATCTTTCAAATCATTAATATTAGGATTTATTGCTGTACCCATAGCAACAAAGGCATCTACTGGCATTTTAAATACAATTGCATATAAAGGTAAAAATACATAATAATTCAATATCGAAGCTGCAACAGACATTACAACTGCCCCTACAAACAATCCAATAATTGCACTTTTCTTAGTTTTCTTAACCTTATAAATATATCCTGCAGTTAGTACTAAAATAGATCCTACAAGAAAGTTTGCAAGTTCTCCTACAAATCCACTTGATGTTCCTTTTAATACAAGTATTAGAATATTTTTTAATAGTTCAATAATAACTCCAGCTACTGGTCCTAATGCAAATGCTCCTATCAAAGCTGGCATATCACCAATATCAATTTTTAAAAACGATGGAAATATCGGTAACGGAACATCGATAAACATTAATAAAAAAGCCATAACAGATAATAATGAAATTTTTACAAGTCTTGCTAATTTTAAATCTCTCATAATTTGTACCCTCCTAGTTTTTCTTCAAGTTAAGATAAACTTTACATAAACTGAATTCATACTTATCCAAATTCTCAATAAATTTATGAGTTTTAAATATATACAAATTTATAGTTTAAATAATTTATCTAAATATTAAGAAGGACGGTGTATATATCACTTTTTCACAATTTTTTATTAATTTTATCTTTTTAAAATAAAAAAGTCCTGATGAAAAACACCAGGACATAATTGCGAAAAGCAATTATCTATACATTCTTCCATCCAGACTTTACTGTCGGTCTTGGAATCTCACCAAGTCAACCCTAAGGTTCGCGGACTATAACCGCCGGTCGGGAATTTCACCCTGCCCTGAAGTAATAAATAACTTTTATTTAATTATATATGTATTATAGCACCCTGTATTTATAATTGCAAGCCTTCTTTGTAAAATCTAATTTGCAATTTGCAGTGTGCAATGTTCAATTATTAATTCAAAGATTTTGCGTAGCAAAATCAACATCAATTGCAAATTGCCAATTGCAAATTGCACATTATAAGTTAATAAGTTTCATTATTAACATCTTTCATAGAAAGTGAAATTCTATTTCTCTTTTCATCTACACTCAAAATGCTTACCTGAACAATATCTCCAACATTTACAATATCAAGAGGATGTTTTACATATCTATCAGCTAACTGACTAATATGTACAAGTCCATCTTGGTGAACTCCAATATCAACAAAGGCACCAAAATCAGCAACATTTCTTACTGTACCAGTCAAAACCATACCTGGCTTTAATTGATTTATTTCAATTACTCCCTTTTTAAGTATTGGCTTTGGTAAATCTTCTCTTGGGTCTCTACCTGGTTTCATTAATTCTTTAATAATATCTTGAAGAGTTGGAACACCTACAACTAGTTTTTCTGCTATATTTTCAATTCCTTCAACTTCTGCTTTTTTACTTATCCCCATTATCTCTTTTTCACCAATTTGACTTTCTTCATATCCTAAAGTATTTAAAAGAGATTTTGCAGCTTCATATGATTCAGGATGGACAGAAGTATTATCAAGTAATTCTTTACTTTCAGGTACCCTTAAAAACCCAGCACATTGCTCGTATGCTTTTGGTCCAAGTCTTTTTACCTTCAAAATCTCTTTTCTATTTTTAAACTTACCCTTTTCTTCTCTATAAGCAACTATATTATCTGCTATTGCAGAAGAAATCCCTGAAATATATTGAAGTAATGACGGTGTTGCTGTATTTAAATCTACACCAACAGAGTTAACTGCATCCTCTACTACCCCTGTCAATGATTCATCTAACTTTTTCTGTGTAACATCATGTTGGTATTGTCCTACCCCTATAGATTTTGGATCAATTTTAACAAGCTCTGCAAGAGGGTCTTGTAATCTTCTTGCTATAGAAATAGCCCCTCTTATAGATACATCTAGATTAGGATATTCTTTCGTCGCTAATTTAGATGCTGAATAAACTGAAGCTCCTGCCTCTGATACAATAACATATGAAATATCCATATTTTTTTCTTTTTTAATTTCTGAAATCATTTTAGCAATTATTTCTTCTGATTCTCTAGAAGCTGTTCCATTTCCTAAAGAAATAACCTCTACATTATGCTTATATATAAGTTCTTTCATTCTCTTAACTGAACCTTCTACGTCATTTTGTGGCGCTGTAGCGTATATTGTAGCGAAATCTAATAGCTTACCTGTTTCATCAAGAACTGCTATTTTACATCCTGTTCTAAAACCAGGGTCATAGCCCATTACAACCTTTCCTTTAATAGGTGGTTGCATTAATAAGGCTTTAAGGTTAGCTTTGAATATCCCAATAGCCCCTTCTTCTCCTCTATCACTTAATTCTCCTCTTATTTCTCTTTCTATAGAAGGATAAATTAATCTTTTTAAAGAATCAGTAGCTGCTTCTTCTATGTATTTATCCGTTATTTCATTACCTTTTTTACAATTTGTAATAAGATAATTTAATATTTTATCCATATCATCAATTACTTTTGCTGATAATACCTTCTCTTTTTCACCTCTATTAATAGCTAGTATTCTATGTGAAGGGATTTTTGCTACAGCTTCTTCATATTCATAATACATCTCATATGGAGTTGGTTCATCGCTGCTCCCTGATGAAGTTATCTTACCTGTTCTATTTACAAAATCTCTTATCCATTTTCTAAAGGTAGCTTCATCAGAAATAATTTCTGCAATTATGTCTTTTGCCCCCTTTAAAGCTTCCTCTACTGAATTTACTTCTTTTTCTTCGTTAATAAATTCTATCGCAAATTCTTCTATATTTCCCTGGAAATCACCTTGCCAAATGGCTTCTGCTAATGGTTTTAACCCTTTTTCTACAGCAATAGTGGCTCTTGTTCTCTTCTTTTGCTTATAAGGTCTATATAAATCCTCTACTTCTGTCATAATTTCAGCTTTTTCAATCTTAAGCTTCAATTCTTCTGTCAATTTACCCTGTTCATCAATTATTCTAATTACATCTTCTTTTCTAGCCTTAAGATTTTTTAAATATGTAAGTCTTTCATATAAATTTCTTAAAATTTCGTCATCAAGCTTCCCTGTTTTTTCTTTTCTGTATCTTGCTATAAAAGGAATAGTATTTCCTTCGTCTAAAAGTTCTATAACATTTTTAATTTGCCAAGCTTCAACATTAAATTCAACTACTAGTTTTTTTATTATTAAATCCATTTTATCCACATCCTTATAAATAATTTGCCTTTCCTATTTTATACCAAATAGCACTAAATGTCCAATAACATACTCATAACTATAGTTCTTGATACATAGAATTATTATAAAGAAAAAGAAAATGCAAAGAACAAATACAAAATACAAAATACAAAATGCACAATGCACAATTTACAATGCACAATTGTTGATGGTTTTCTTCCCTTTGGTCAGAAAATCTTTAATTTATAAAACAATTAAAACATTAACTCCATTTGATTTTAATTAATCTCTAAAATAATTAAAGAAATTTTTTAGCTCGCTAAAAAATTTCATCCTTAATTGTGCATTGTGCATTGTGCATTGTGCATTAATATTATTACATAATCAATATCATTAATATAAATATTTTCCTATTAAAAACCCAAAGGAGTTTTTCTATGATTAATCAATTTAAAAGAATAATAATATGTTTTATACTTTTTATGTTAAGCTTCAGTTATATAGCTAAACTTAGTATAAAACCTTTCGATACCAATTCTGTATTAAATAATATTGAATATCTTTCATCTGATTATTTTAATGGCAGGCTAGCGGGCAGTATAGAAAATAGAGAAGTACAAAAATTCCTTGAACTACAATTTGAGGACAAAGGTTTACTTCCCTTTCATGAAAGTTATAATCAATCTTTTTTAGTAAAATACCCTGTAAAAGTCGATGGAGAACCAAATTTATCTGTACAAAATTCAAGTTGTGAAACAATTAAGACATACGAATATTGTGAAGATTATAAAGAGGATATGCTTAGTTTTAGAAAAAACGAATTCCAATTAGACAAAAATAATAAAATGTACATACAGGATACAAATATACAATTCAAAAAAGATATGGATTATTTTCTTATCCACTCTTTAGAAAATGACAAATTAAATTTTCGTTCATCATTCATAGCTTCTTCTGACTTTAGTATGTGCATAATGGTTACTTCTAAAACTTTAGAAGAATTAAAATCTTATATAACAGGTGGGTATTCTATAAAATGTAATATACCCTATAATGTTTCCGATACAGAAGTTTCTAATGTTATTGGTATGATAGAGGGTTCTAATAGTAATTTAGCTCCATTAATTTTAACAGCCCATTTTGATCATGTTGGCTCTGATTTAAATAATAATGTGTACAACGGAGCCCTCGATAACGCCTCTGGAACGTCCTTCCTTCTTGAGCTTGCTGATGTGATTAAAAGCTACGGAAAACCAGAAAGGGATATTATCTTTGTAGGTTTCAATGCAGAAGAATTTGGTTGTATAGGTTCAGATAAATTTGTCACAAAATATTTAGATGAAATCAAAAATGGAAAAGCTATAAATTTCGATATGATAGGAGGTAGCAAAGGAACTCCTCTTGGAATTATGGCATTACAAAGTGATACTGATAGAACCCCATTTATAAGTTCGACTATAGATGCTTGTAATGAAATGGATATACCCTACTTATTTCTAGCCCAAAACTCATCAGATCACATAGCTTTTAGACAAAATAGTATCGACGCTTATACTTTCTGTGATAGCGATATGAGCAAAATCCATACACCTGATGACGATGTAGAATATATAAACCCTGATTCAATCCAGAGGTGTTTTAATATAACCTCTGAGGAAGTTATAAACTTCGCTTTTGGGGGGAATCCATTTATTTTTTACTATAATGATATATTCTATACTTCAGCATTAGCTTTAAGTTTAATTTTAGTTTTATTAGTTATAATAAAAAAATCAAACAGATAACAAATATTAAAGCCATTTAATTAAACTTCTATAATGTTTGTTTAATCAATTGGCTTTTGCTATTGAAGTATTTACAAAATTTATAGTCTTTGATACTATAGTATTTAAAAGAAGGTGTCTCAAAGATGACTAATATTTTTTATACAATATTCCCAATGTTATTGTCATTAACATTGAGTCAGACTATTTTCTCAAAAGTTGATGAAAAACATAATATCACAGACAAAATAAGTTCAAAACTATCTATAAAAAAAGAAAACAAAGCATCCTTTTGTTCTTTTATTACCTTGATAATTATAGCAATACTGGGTTTACTAAATATTTTTCTCTTCCAAATTCCTACTATAATGTTTTTTATATTAGTTGGGATTTTAGGTGGCCTTGGTATTAGTATAACTAACAAGATGAGGACTAAATAATTATTACATACAATACTATAATTTATTATTAAAAGAAAGGCGGTGCAAAAAAATGACTAGTTTACTGGAAACAATTATACCTTTTTTCGTTTCATTAATGATAACTCAAATTATTTACATAAAAGCTGATAAAAAGTATAACTTAACAAAAAAAATCAGTGCAAAATTACCAATAAAACAAAAATGGCAAGCATCCTTCTTTATATTCATAACATTACTAATTATATTATTACTAGGTATCCTAAGTTTAGATGTTCTTAAAGTTCCTAGAATATTATTCTACATTATCGTTGGAATTATAGGTGGTACAGGTAATGGTATCTCAGGTAATATTAAACTTAATAAAAAACAAAAATAGCTTTCTTCAAACAAAGCAGCTCCTATTGAGCTGCTTTTAAATAAGTTATTTATGATAAATTCCACCATCAAATGTATTGACAATACCTTTTGCTTGAGCTTTTCATTAACAAAACACCTGAACTATTCTTTTTTCTTTCCCTTTAATCTCAATAATTTCTTCCCTTGCTTCTTTAACCAAATTCTTTTCTTTCCTAAAATCAAATATCAACAAGTATCCTTCATCAAGTCCATATTGATCTAAATATTCCCCAAGTTGCATAAGCCCTCTTTTATGATATTTTTCTCCATACCATTTTTTAAGCTCTATTATGTACATTTTATCTTCATAAGTAAGTACTATATCAAATCGTCTCTCTTCTGCTCCTTGTACTTCTTTAAAAGCAAAGCCTTTTCCATTAATTATTGGACTTATAAAGGCTAAAAAAACAAGTCGAGCATCTGCTTCAAGAAAATCCATACGCTTTTTTGAGCGTTCATGCTTCATAAATTCTTGGAATTTCACAAGGATTTTTTTAACATCTAAAGTTCCGTCCTCATTTATAAAGAATGATTTAAAATTATACTGAGACATTACACTATTTTTATCTTTTCTTACTACTTTTATCATCATATGTTGATAAAGAAGTTGTTCATATATTTTATTGTGAACTTTGCACACATTATCTTCATTCTTTAATATTCCATATATTGTGCCTATATTAATTATTTTATCGCTATTAACATAAATCATATTTTCTCCATCTAATATTATTCTTTCTACAAAACTATAAAGTTCCTTGTTATTCTCAATATTTTTTATAAGGGAATCAAAGTTTGTATTGCTCTGATTTAATAGTAATTTAACAGCCCTATCCATATATTCTTTTTCCCAAACCAAATCATCTTTAATCATTATTTTATCATCTATTATTTTACATAGTTTACTCACTAAAAATGGATACCCCGATGTATAATAATAAAGTCTATTTGAAAAATACTCTTTATCTAGCTTTACATCTGTGTTTTCAACATAATCATCCAACATGGTCTTTATTTCTACAGGTGAAAAGCTCATATCTACTTCAAAATCAGTAGCTATATTCCAAGGACTATTGTACTTTTCTTCTTCGCCAGGTCTCAACTTTAATTTCAAACTCTTTACATCGTGTACTCCGGCTAAAATTACTGAATGAAAAGTATAATCTAACCCTCTATTTCTTAATAAATATTTATTTCTAAGCATAGCTAAAAAATCTAAAAACAATTGATTGTTACTACTTTTATCAACTTCATCTATCATTAATATAATTTTTTTATTATAATTAGAACATAAATCTGTAATAAATTTATCAGTATCTTTTAAACCAGCTACCTCTTTTTCTTCAATTAATTGAGTAATAAAATCTAGTTTCTTAAAAAAAGCGTATCTCTCTATTTGATTAATAAATCCTTGAATAAAAGTCTCTTCCTTCTTATAACTTTCAGTACTAATTCCTTCAAAGCTAATTGATATAATCAAATATTCTTCACTGTCTTGAAGCTCTCTCTCTATCATATAAAAGGAAGTTGTTTTCCCATATTGCCTTGGTCTATTTATAGTAAAGTATTTACCTTTTCTTATCAGTTCCATAACATTCTCTAATTTATTTTTTGTATCTACCATATAATGCATTTCTGGTATACAGGTCCCTGTTACATTGAATTCCTTATCCATATCATTCACCTCTTAAATAATATTTTACCATAAATGCTAGATTGTTAAACATTTTTATGAACTCTTGATAGAGCTAGTTTGTTTATTCTTATTGAAATATTTACAGTATCTACTATATTTGATCATATAGTAATTAAGCTATATATTTACCAAACTAAGTTAGAAAGGATTGATTACTATGCAATATGTATTTATAGGAATTTTATTCGTTATTCTAGGATTAGTTACATTAATATTTAATAAATATCCATCAATGAATAGATACTATACACGACTTGAGCGAAAGTATATTATTATAGATAAAAGAAAAATGATTATACTTGACAGCATATTTTATATTTTATCCGGAATTTTATTAATATTAGGGGGTATTTTTTACTCGAATAAAATGAAAGATTCTGTGCTAATTACAATTTTAACTTTAATAATGGTATTAATAATATATATTATTATTAGAAGAAAATTATTGCAGAAGCGATATTAACACTCATAAAGGAGAATCCTAATGCCTGAATTTTTTGCTATTACAACTTGGTTACTTGCGATTATATTCGTCATTCTGCTGCAATTACTTGTTGATGCTAAAAATAAAACAATAAAAAAACTGCTTATTATAATAGTCGTAATATTAATTCCAATTATTTCTGTATTTTTCATACTAATGAGATGTACTTTACATCTTATATTTTCATAAATATAAAGCTTTATTATTTTTACAAATTAAGGAGGTACTATTATAAACAGTTCCAAAAGAATAATTAAATGTATTGATATTGTTAATATTCTCAAAAACATGAGAATGCTTCTAAGAGTAATCGTATTTTTTTTCATAAGTGGTTTAGTAATCGGACTAGCTCTATACTTCAAAACTCATTAATAAAGTACATCATAATAAATTATATATTTACGAACAAAAATCGACCGGTACCTATAACCGATCGATTTATATAACTTATTCTAAAATCTTAACTACTAAATCATACAATTTATTTATAAACTCTTCTTCTGTCATTTCTTCTGAAAAAGAACCTTTATTTGAAAATTGAATAATTTCCGAGAACAATAGATTATTTGCTGCCATCATATTAAAAGGTTGTATTTTTTTAGATAAAATATCTTCTACTAAACCTTTATCAATAATTGCCGAAAAACCTTCTAGGTATTTCATTTTCATAAATTGAACTTGCTGAAAAATTTCCATTTTCAAATTATTATCAGCCATACTCCCAATATTATATGAAAAGAAAAGAGCATAAACACAATTATTTTCTTTCATAATTTCTAATATTTTTCTAATATGATAAATTAAATCTTCCTTAAAACATAATCCTTCTATTTTATCATCTAGTAAGATTCTATCTGATATATCTTGCATTAAATATTTAAGTGACTCCACGAGTATCTCATCCTTACTCTTAAAATACTCGTAAACCGTCCCTTTTCCTATACCTGCTTTTTGGGCAATATCCGCAATTTTAATACTTGAATTTACTCCATTTTCATTTACAAGCTCTAACACTGCTTCAAATATTGCTTTTTTCTTACTCTTCATAATCAAAACAGCTCCCTTTTTCCAGTTATTTTCTTCTTAATTTATAAAATCCTTTATACATAACTGGTACAACAACAAGGGTAAGAATAGTTGCGTAGATTAATCCTCCTATAGCTGTTATAGCCATTGGTTGCATCATTTCAGAACCTTCACCTACTCCGATAGCCATTGTAACTAAAGCTAAAATGGTAGTTAGCGCTGTCATTATAATAGGTCTAAGTCTTGTATTACCAGCTTCAACAATAGCTTCTTGAAGTGGTTTACCTTCTCCTACTAATTGATTAATATAATCCACAAGAACTATACCATTGTTTACTACTATCCCCGCAAGAATAATCAATCCAACAAAAGAGATCATACTTATAGGCGTATTTGTCATTAGTAAGGCTAAGAACCCACCTGTAAATGCTAAAGGAATACTGAACATTACAATCAATGGGAAAATAAGTGATTGGAATTGCGATGCCATAATCATATAGATTAATACAAGAGCTAATAATAAAGCTTTCATAAGGTCACCCATTGACTTTTCAATGTCCGCTGTTTCACCTTTAAATTCAACAGTATATCCTTCTGGCACCTCATACTCAGCTATTTTATTTTCTATCTCAGCTCCTACCAATTTAACATTGTAACCATCCTCAATAGCTGAAGTTATTGTTATCGCTCTACTTTGATTATCTCTATTAATTTTAGCAAAACCTGATTGAGTATCAATTTTAGCTATATCTTCTATTTTTACTAATTCCTCAGAAATTGGAGATTCTAGTTCTAAATTTTTTATTGTCTCAATGTCAATTACTACTTCTTCCTTCTCTGTTCCATAAACATAAATATCTCTTTCTAATCCATTAACTGATAATGTAGAAGTTTTATCTTCTGCTCCTATGAGTTCTCTAACTTGTGCAAAAACCTGTGCTGTAGTTAATCCCTTTTCAATACTCTTCTCTCTATCTATTTCTATTTTAAGTTCTGGAGAAGTTTTACTAACTCCACTATCAATTTCTGTTGTTCCTTCTTCTTTTTCAACTATGCTAGTTATATCAAGTGCAATTTTTTCAAGAGTATCTAATTCTGCTCCTTTTATTTCAATTGAAATACCTGAACTAGCCATTGCAGACAAATCCATTGCCTGTTCACTAACAACAACTTCATAGCCAAGTTCATCTGTTTTTTCTCTTATATCTTGAGCTATTTCCTTAGTTGTCTTTTGTCT
This sequence comes from Clostridium sp. DL1XJH146, assembly GCF_054819755.1. Classification (NCBI taxonomy): domain Bacteria; kingdom Bacillati; phylum Bacillota; class Clostridia; order Eubacteriales; family Clostridiaceae; genus Clostridium; species Clostridium sp. DL1XJH146. Next base: position 12,111 of record NZ_JBTVVN010000045.1, on the reverse strand, counting down.
ATCATCATCTAGCAAAATATTAATTGTAGCAGCATTACTACCACCGCCAGTAAATAATGCCTGAACACTTGCTTCTTCGCTTAAGTAGTAACTAACATTTTCAACGCCAGCTATATCAGCTATAGACTCACTTACCTCATCAACAGCCTCAGCAGTTTTTTTAAATTCTGTTCCTTTTGGCATATTAACTTGCACGCTTATTTGCCCTTGATCAGACTCTGGGAATAATTCTGCTCCATTTGAATATGCACCATATATACTTGCTCCAAACAAAACAAAAACTACTAGCATTACTAAAATTCCATGTTTAAGTGAAAATTTAAGTGCTTTTGTATATCCAATTTTTACTTTATCTAAAACTTTGTGTTCTCTTTCTTTTTGAGGTTTTGACATCATTTTAGATGCCATCATAGGTACTAATGAAAGAGCAATTACCAAACTAGCAATTAATGAAAATGTTATAGTTAAAGCCATTTCCATAAATATCTGTGCTGTAAAACCTTCCATAAATACTACCGGTATAAATACTGATATAGTTGTAAGTGTTGATGCAACTATTGCACCCGCTACTTGAGTTGATCCCTTTAATGCTGCCTCTACAGCCCCTACTCCATCATTTCTCATTCTGTATATATTTTCTATTACAACAATAGAGTTATCTACAAGCATCCCTATTCCTAAGGCCAAACCACCCATAGAAATAATATTCAAAGATATTCCTGCAAAATACATCATAATAAATGCTGTCATTACACTAATTGGAATTGCAAGTGCAATTATAAATGTAGGTTTTAAATCTCTTAAGAATAAAATCAAAACAATAATCGCAAGTAATGCACCATAAAGAAGATTGTTTGTAATTGATTTTATTGACATATCAATATATTCCGCTTGATTCATAAGCATTACAGATTCTGAACCTTCATATTCATCCAATATTTTTGCAATTTCATCTTCTACTGCATGAGCAACTTCTGTTGTAACTGCATTATTTTGTTTTTGAATAGAAATCATAATGGAATCTTCGCCATTTACTTTCGCATAAGAGTTTTCACTTGCATTTATAATCTCTATATCAGCAACATCTTCTATTGTTGCTGTCATTAATTCTGTAGACAAAATAGGTAATTCTTCTATTGCTTCAACGTCTTCTAATTTATCTCCAGTCCTTACAAGATAATCCGTTCCTTCATCCTTAATATAACCTGCTGGCATATTGAAATTTTGTCCTTTTAATACACCTGAAACCATCTCTTTAGTTATTTCTATTTCTGGGAATGGAATCTCAGTTGGTGACATAGTTTCTGCCATTTCTTCTGACATACCTTGCGCTACAGCAGCTTCTATAAACTGCTCTTTTGCTTTTTCTAACGCTAATTTTTTCATGTCTTCATTAACTTTTTTTATCTTATCTTCATTTAAGCTTATTCTTATTTCTTCTTCAGCATCACCCATTAATGAAACTGATGCAACACCAGGAATTCTTTCAATTCTAGGTAAAATCGTATCTACCCAAGTACTAGTCTCTGCTGTGTTTTTACCTTCTAATGCCATAGAAAAATTCATAATAGGCATCATATCTGGATTAACCTTTATAACCATAGGATTTCCAACTTCCTCTGGCATATAAGAAGTTACCATATCTAGATTCTCTCTCATTTCTATTAAAGCTGAATCCATATTAGCATCTTCATTAAATTCTAAAATAACCATAGACATATTTTCTTGAGATACTGACTGTATATTTTCAATATTACTTACAGTAGCCATTGAATTTTCTATTGATTTTGTAACTATAAGTTCAACCTCTTCAGGACTTGCCCCTATATAAGTTGTTGAAACAACTGCATATGGTAAATTAAAACTTGGTAATAATGCGGTAGTCGTATTTATAAGTGATACAACCCCTAATATTATAACAATTAATACTGCCATAATTATTGTGACTGGTTTCTTAACACTGTATTCCGATATTTTGCTCATATAATTATTGCTCCTCATTTTTGTTTTTCGACCGAACAGTCGGTCAGTAGTATTCTATCACTATTCATTAATTATAGTCAATAAATGTAGTCCTATACATATAATTTTTAAGAAATTTTTAATAATTAACTAAATTTGTTCATTACAATTATATTAACCCCATTTATAATTCACAATATAAAACGATAATCGTTATACAAAATCTAATGATTATCGTTCTTTTAACATTTTTGTTGAACTAAATAAGCTTAGTGATTATTTACAAATGTAAAACTATCTATAATATTCTCTCTTACATCTTTATTTTTTAAAAGCCTATACGCTCTTCCACCATGTTCATTCCTGTTTACTGAATAAACTAATTGATTAAATTCATTTAATTTCTCTTCTATATTTGTAAACTGTAAAATTATCTTATCATCGAGGTCATCAAATGTAATAATTCTATCTAGATATATTTGTAATTCATTTAAATTATCTGATTCTCCACAGAAGCGTGATAAAGTTATTAATTTGCCTTGATATACTTCAAACCTTTCAGGAGTTAACGTCTCCTTTTCATACTCGTATACAATTGACTCTAAAGTTAATTGTATCTCAACTAATGTTATTGTATCTAGATTTCCTTTTTCCGCTATATATTTTTGATGTTGAAATACCAAAAGCCCTAATAAGATTATTATGATAAATAAACTAATTTTTAAATTCCATTTATTCATAATATCGCTCCTTAAAATCTTTTCTACTTAGAAGAATATCTAAGATATTCTTTCATAAACATATCAATCTCCCCATCCATCACTGCATTAACATTACCTGTTTCTGCATTAGTTCTATGGTCTTTAACCATATTATATGGATGAAATACATAGGATCTGATTTGGCTTCCCCAACCATTGTCCATTAGGTCACCAGTTAAATCTTCTATTCTTTCTTTATGTTGTCTTTCTTTCAATTCAGCAAGTTTTGCCTTAAGCATATTTAAAGCTGTATCTTTATTATGATGTTGACTTCTTTGGGTTTGACATTGAACTACTATGCCAGTTGGAATATGGGTAATCCTTACTGCTGAGTCAGTTTTATTAATATGCTGGCCTCCAGCACCTGAAGCTCTATAAGTATCTATTTTTAAATCGTCCTGTTTAATTTCTATATCTTGGCTTTCTGTAAGCTCGGGTAAAATCTCCACTGACGCAAAAGAAGTTTGTCTTTTACCATTTGCATTAAAAGGTGAAATTCTAACCAATCTATGGATTCCCTTTTCGCTTTTTAGATATCCATAGGCAAATTCTCCTTCAATCTTCAATGAACAACTTTTTACTCCCGCATCATCACCTGGCAAAAAGTCTAAAGTAGAAACTGAATATCCTTGATTAGCTGCCCATCTTGTATACATTCTTATAAGCATTTCAGTCCAATCTTGAGCATCTGTTCCACCTGCCCCAGCATGAAAAGTTATTATAGCATTATTTTTATCATAATCACCAGATAATAATAATTGAATCTTAAAATCACTTAATTCTTTTTCTAATTCCTGCAGTCCTGTCTTAATATCATCAAAGTAGGAAGCATCCTCTTCTTCTTTAGATAATTCTATCATAACTTCAATTTCTTCAAATTTGTCTTTTGTATTGTTAAAGTTTAGCAATCTATCCTTAAGACCCTTAGATTCTTGACTTACTATCTGAGCTTTTTCTATATCGTCCCAAAAATTAGGCCCTTGCATTTTCATATCAAGTTCACTTATTCTAAGCTTCAATCCTACTATGTCAAAGTGAAACACTCACTTCATATAAATCTTTTCTCAATTCCGCAAGCTTCTCTAAAAACACATCAAGCTGCATCATATTATCACACCCTTTTTGTCTTAATAATTATACTTTTATTCTTTATAAATAGTTTTTATTATAATATATAGTTTTAGTTTCTTTAATTAATGCACAATGCACGATGCACAATGCACAATTAAGGAGGATTTTCTTCCCTTTGGTCAGAAAATCTTTAATTAATTCAAAGATTCTCAACTTAAAGTCGAGAATCTTTCTTCATTGCAAACTACAAACAACTAATTATATTTCAAATCTCTTACTCTACACAATATATTTTAAAACTCTCTCATATTAATCTTAATTTCAATACTTTAATACTTTACTCTTTTAATCTTTTAATCTTTTAATCTTTTAATCTTTTAATCTTTTAATCTTTTAATTGTGCATTGTGAATTGTGCATTGTGCATTGATACTATGCGTTTCTTCCACAACACTGCTTATATTTCTTTCCACTTCCACAAGGACATGGATCATTTCTACCTATTTTTTCTTCTGTTCTTTTTTTAGGCTCTTTTTTTGTAGTTCCATCTGTTTGGTTAGTTGAAGTTTCTTTAGCTACTCTTTCTCTCTTTGGAGCTTCTCCTCTTATTTGAACATGGAATAAGTATTTAACTGTATCTAATTTAATACTATAAATCATAGCATCAAACATTTCACTTCCTTCAAACTGATAAGCTTGAACTGGGTCTTGTTGTCTATATGCACGAAGTCCAATTCCTCTTTTCAAATGTCCCATATCATCAATATGAGCCATCCATTTAGTATCAACAACTTTAAGCAGTATTACCCTTTCAACTTCTCTCATTTGTTCAGGTGTATATTGAGTTTCTTTTTGACTATATACTTTAATTGCTGTATTAAAGAACTTATCTTTAATTGCATCTATTTCCAAATCTTTTATATCATCATATTTTACCATATTTCTAGGTATACATATTTCTTCCAAATAAGCTATTAACTTATTTAAGTCTTCTTCTTTAGTTTCAAGAATTCCGGAATAATGTGAGCCTACAGTTGTAAATATTACTTCTTGAATCATATCTTCTACTTGCTGTTTCAAATCTGTTCCTTCAAGTACAGAAGACCTTTGATTGTAAATAATTTCTCTTTGCTGGTTCATTACATCATCATATTGAAGTACATTTTTTCTTATATCAAAGTTATTTCCTTCTACTTTTTTCTGTGCATTTTCTATTGCATTACTAACCATCTTACTCTCTATTGCATCATCTTCAGTAAATCCTAATTTATCAACCATTCCCATAAATCTTTCAGGAGCAAATATTCTCATAAGGTCGTCTTCTAAAGAAACATAAAATCTTGAATATCCAAGGTCTCCTTGACGACCTGAACGCCCTCTTAATTGATTATCTATACGTCTTGATTCATGTCTTTCAGTACCAATAACCTTTAATCCACCAAGTGCTTTAACTTCGTCATTAAGTTTAATATCCGTACCACGACCTGCCATATTAGTAGCAATAATTACATTTCCTTTTTCACCTGCATGAGATATAATTTCCGCTTCTTGTTCATGATATTTAGCATTCAAGACACTATGTGGGATACCCTTTTTCTTAAGCATACTTGACAATTTTTCAGAGTTTTCAATACTTATAGTACCTACTAAAGCAGGTTGCCCTTTTTTATGAGTTTCAGATATTTCTTCTACTATAGCTCTAAATTTACCCTTTTCAGATTTATAAACAAGATCAGATGCATCTTCTCTTGCAATTGGTTCATTTGTTGGTACTACAATTACATCTAATCCATATATTTCTCTGAATTCTTCTTCCTCTGTTGCCGCAGTACCTGTCATTCCTGATAATTTTGTGTACATTCTAAAGTAATTTTGGAAAGTTATAGTGGCTAAAGTTTTGGATTCTTTTCTGATTTCAACATTTTCCTTAGCTTCTATTGCTTGATGAAGACCATCGCTATATCTTCTTCCTTCCATAAGTCTTCCTGTAAATTCATCTACGATTATAACTTCTCCATCTTTCATCATATAATCTATATCTTTTTTCATCATGAAATTACCTTTTAGCGCTTGCACTACATGATGTTGTATTTCCATATTTTTAGCATCCGCATAGTTATCTACATGAAAATATTTTTCTGCTTTTTCTATACCCGTCTCTGTTAAAATTACAGAATTAGTTTTTTCATCCTTAGTAATATCCTCTTCTGCAAGTGTTTTTGCAAAATAATCTGCAACCTTATATAAATCTGTGGATTTACTTCCCGCACCAGAAATAATAAGTGGTGTTCTAGCTTCGTCAATTAAAATAGAGTCAACTTCATCGACAATACAAAAATTAAGTTCCTTTTGAACTCTTTCTTCTTTATAAATAACCATATTATCTCTTAAGTAATCAAATCCAAATTCATTATTTGTTCCATATGTTATGTCACTATTATATGCGTCTCTTCTCTCATCTTTTGTTAATCCATGGATTATAACACCAGTCTTAAGTCCAAGGAACTCATAAAGTTCTCCCATTTCCTCAGCATCTCTACTAGCTAAATAATCATTTACTGTAATAATATGTACTCCTTTTTCTTCTAATGCGTTAAGATAAGCAGCTAAAGTTGCTACTAGTGTTTTACCTTCACCAGTTTTCATTTCTGCAATTCTACCTTGATGAAGCACAATTCCACCCATAAGCTGAACATCATAATGTCTTAGCCCAAGTGTTCTTACAGAAGCCTCTCTTACAACGGCAAATGCTTCTTCCAATATATTTTCTAAAGTTTCTCCCTTTTTAAGTCTTTCTTTAAATTCATCTGTTTTTAATCTTAGATCAGAATCTGAAAGTTTTTTCATTTCACTTTCTAGAGAATTAATTTTATTTATAGTTCCCTCTAATTTTTTTAATTCTCTACCACTATAGCTTCCAAATAGTTTCTCAAATAGTTTCATTATATCGACCTCTCCATATTTTTTCTGCTTTTAACTATACTTTCTCATTATACCACCAATAAAATTACCCTTCAATAAAAAAGAACCTTTCATAAGCCTTTGTTTATGAAATATATGTAAATTTTATTCTACAATAAATACATAATTATATTTACCAAGACAACTTCAACCTTAATTTGCAATTTTCAATGTGCAATTTGCAATTAATGATAATTTTCTCCTTTCGTCGTGAATCTTTAATGTTAAATCAAGATGCAAAAAAAGAGAGCCTCCGCTCTCTTATATATAAATCCAAAGATTTTGTGAAACAAAATCAACCTTAATTGCAAATTTCTAATTGACAATTGACAATTGCACATTGAAAGTTACTCGTCTCAATTAAAATTCTGGTTCAATCAATCCATAGTTTCCATCTTTTCTTTTATATAAAACATTTACCTCATCTGTATCAGCATTCATATAAACAAAGAAATTATGACCTAACAATTCCATTTGAAGGATTGCTTCTTCATTTACCATTGGTTTCATGGCAAATCTTTTTGTTCTAACTATCTTTCCATCTTCTTCTTCCTCTGGTTTCACATTAGTAAAACTTTGATATCTTAATGAATCATCTATATATCTTCTTCTTTCTAGTTTAGTTTTTTGCTTTCTTACTTGTCTTACCAATTTATCTGTAATAATATCTAAAGCTACATACATATCCTCATTTGATTCTTCTACTCTTAATATAACACCATTAAAAGGAATAGTTACTTCTAGTATATGTCTATTTTTTTGAACTCCAAGGGTCACATTAGCTTCTATTTCAGGTTTAAAGTATTTATCTAGTTTCGATAACTTCCTGTCTACCGCATCTCTAAGCCCTTCTGTTATTGCTATGTTTTTACCTATCACTGTTGTTTTCATAAAGTCAGCCCCTCTCGCTTAAGTACTTAAATTTTTATTTATGTTCCTATTTTAATATTAAATAAACCTAATAACAAACCTCAGAAATAGGGTAAATTAAAGGTTTTAATTAACCTATATCCACATATACTTATTTACTCTCTAAATCAGCCTTTTAATAGTCACAATCTTCTGTGAAATTTTTGGGTAAATATGCTATAATAGAAATGTAGGGTCTAAAGTCTACCCCTAGCAGCAGTTAATACTATAACTTCACTCGCTCCCATTTCAAACAATTTCTCTGCACAATAAAAACTAGTGGCTCCAGTGGTTATAACATCATCAATTATAATTACCCTTTTATTCTTAACAATTTCAAAATCCATATTTTCTTTTATTGCAAAAGATTTTTTTATGTTTTCCCATCTTTCTGCTTTACCTAGCCCAATCTGATCCTTTTTTATATCTATCCTTTCTAATAAACTCGTAGCTTTTATTCCTAACTTCTTAGATATAGCTTTTGCTAAAAGTTCACTTTGATTAAAACCTCTTTTTTTTCTGCTTTCTTTTGTAGCTGGCACAAAAGTTATCAAATCAAATTCCAATCCAAAATTTTTAATAGTATTTATACAATATATCTGAATAACTTCTATAACATTAAAGCTCGAATAGAACTTTAATAAAGTTACTAATTCCTTCATTACTCCAGAATAATAACAAGCACTATAACAATAAATTTCAATACCATGCAAGTCTATAACAAAAGGTTCTTTGCAATAATAAACTTTATTAAAACAACGATTGCAAATACACAAATCTTCTGTTTCACTACCACAAATAACGCACTCTGAACTACCAAAATATATCAAATTCAAAAAGCAATCTAAATAATATTTTAAACTTTTAGCAACTTCATATCCCATACTGATTTATTTAAGTTTCTTATAATACTTTTAGCTTTATCAATTTCTAAGTTATCACTTTTTGCCAAAAGCACTACTTCACCTTTATTTCCTTTCTCTTTATTGCTTACCCTACCACACATATATACTATATCCTTATAATTAATATTTCTACTATTAGCATTCAAAACCATGATATTAATATTATCAATATTAAAGCAATCTTCTCTAAATCTATTGGTTACAAGTATAGCCTTTTCCATTTTTTCAAATTTACTATTATTTTGAAAAATATTAAAACAACTAACTACTCTACTCTTATCTTTGAAATAATTTCTAAGATAGTTTTTCACATCTGAAATATTTTCTTTATGAGGTACATAAACAATAACCTTGTTATTCATCTCTAAAGACCAGTTAATATGCTCATAAGCTAATTGTGGTATATCTGTTTTCAAGTTTATCTTTGTTTTAAAAAAAATTGGTTCAATTAAGATATTTCCATTATCTTTTAAAGGAAATACGATTTCACGTGAATACTTAAATATCTTTTCAAAATGATAAGCTATTATTTTACCTTTTTTATTTATTAGATTCAATAAATTCAGTGCCATATTTTCATTATTAACATCAATAAAACTTCTTATACAATTAAAAATAATCAAATCATATTTATCCTTTAATCTGCTCATTTTTTCAATATTGCATACATTAAAATTAGATAAATTTTGTTTTTGTTCTCCATTCAAAAACGGACAATTTTCATAGGTCACATATTTTTTAATAGAAATTAGTATATCATTTTCTTTTATATTCTCATTTGTTACATAAAGAATATTTTTCTTTTCGCTTATAGCGTAAAGAACTGTCTTAAGCAAAATATAAGAAGAATTATATGGAGGAGAAATTACATTTAAAAATCTTTCATTTCCTTTACTCCACATATAAATTTTTTCACTGACTTGATGTGTTTTTTTACTGATCTCTGTTTTTAATAAATCCATAAAATAATCACCATATCCCCTAATCGAATGCATTAATTGTACTTTTAATCCTATAGCAAAGTCCACTGTATCTTTCAATAATATTATTATTTTTAATCATAAAATGTAAAGCTTTTTTCTCACCAACCAAAATAACCATTTTCTTAGCTCTAGTTATTCCCGTATAAAGAAGATTTTTATTCATAAGCATTGGTGGGCCCATAAACATAGGCATAACCACAATAGGGAATTCACTTCCCTGGCTTTTATGAATAGTCATTGCATAGGCAAGTTCTAGTTCATCAACAAAAACATTCTCATAAATAACCTTTCTGTCATCATCAAACAAAATAGTAACACTATCATCGTTTATCTCTTTAATGTATCCAATATCTCCATTGAATACTCCTACACCCTCATCCTCAAAATCAACTGATTTCCACTTTAAAGAGTAATTATTTTTTATCTGCATTACTTTGTCCCCTTCTCTAAAAAGGGTGTTTCTAAATTCTTTTTCTCTTTTTTCTTGGCTTTTAGGATTCAATATTTCTTGAAGCCTTAAATTTAAATTATTTGTTCCAAGTATGCCTTTTCTCATAGGCGTTAGTATTTGAATATCTTTTATTTTATCTATATCTTTTTTAAAAGTAGGCAGTCTTTTTATTACTAAGTCTAAAATAGTCTGCAAAGTATTATCATGGCCTTCTCCATTTAAGAAGAAAAAATCAGTGTCTTTTGTATTCATTAATGGAATTTCACTACTATTAATTTTATGAGCATTAACAACAATCATACTTTCTTTAGCTTGCCTAAATATTTCTGTTAACTTAACAACCTTCACACTTTCACTATGAATAATATCACTAAGTACATTACCCGGACCTACTGAAGGTAATTGATCTGCATCCCCCACAATTATTAATCTAGTTCCTTTTGAAAGTGCTTTAAGAAGATCTTTCATTAATAAAATATCTATCATAGAAGCTTCATCTACTATCAAAACATCACATTGAAGTGGATCTTCATCGCCTTTAACGAACTCGTAGCTTTCTTCATTTTTAAATCCAATTTCCAATAGTCTATGTATAGTTTTAGCTTCTTTGCTAGTGGCCTCACTCATTCTTTTTGCTGCTCTACCTGTAGGCGCTGCCATAAAAACTGTCATACTAGCATTTTCAAATATTTCAGTAATACATTTTATTATGGTAGTTTTACCTGTACCAGGTCCGCCTGTTATGACTTCAACCCCATTTTTGAATGCACCCGTAATTGCCTCCCTCTGAATAGGCGCAAATTCTATACTATTGTGTTCTTCAAAATCTTTTATTTCTTGTTCTATATTTATTTCTATATCTTCATATTCATCTGTTGCTAATGTAAGCATTTTTAATGTAACCGCAATCTCACTATGTAGAAATGGAATTGAAAAAACCGCTTCTTCTCCATCGATATTCTCAATTTTTATTTTACCTATAGATGCAGTCTCAATAATATTTTTATATACTAAATCCCTATCTACTTGAAGTATACTTGCTGCTTCTTCTATTAATATTTCAAGTGGAACATAAGTATTCCCTTTTAAGCAAAATTGATTAATTGAAAAAAGAATTCCACTTTGTATCCTAAACGTTGATTCCGCGTCAATCCCCAAGTTTCTAGCTATTTTGTCTGCGGTTTTGAAGCCAATACGGGATATATCTTCAATTAAAATATATGGATTTTCCTTTACTTGATTAACAGCTTCTGACCCATACTTTTTATGTATTTTAACACATTGATTCACTGATAATCCGTAGGTTTGAAAGAATATCATTATATTTCTAATTTCTGATTGCTGTGAATATGAATCCGCAATTTTCTGTGCTTTCTTCTTGCCTATTCCTTCTATTTCTTTTATCTTATTTATGTCAGTATCCATTATCTCAAGAGTTTTTTCTCCAAAATGCTTAACTATTTTTTTTGCTGTAACAGGTCCAATGCCAGCTATAATTCCAGAAGATAAATATTTTTCTATACTCTCTTCTGTACTTGGAAGAATTTGCTCACAAGATTTCACCTTAAACTGTTCTCCAAACTGTGGATGCACAAACCATTCACCGCTTATCTTTAAGTCTATTCCTTCCTGAATAAAGGGTATAATTCCTGTTACAGTAACCAAATCTTTATCATAATGAATTTTTGCTACTGTATACCCATTTTCTTCATTTTGGAAAATAACACTGTCTACTTTCCCTTTGATTTCAGACATCCCATCGCTCCTACTTAAAATAAAATATTTGCTCAACTCTATAATTCTGATTTCATCATCCCTATTCTATCATTATAAAACAAATAAGCTAATTTTCAAAATTTATTATTCACTTATTTCATATTATTTCCATTAGATTATTTTTTATTATATTTTTGTAGTAAATATACTCCATCTTTTTGTGTTTTAAAAGATTCTTATATTATTCTCCTGTATACTATAAATAAAAAAATAATCGTAATTTTGTAACATTTTAATTCATTTCTGTACTTATATTTAGGTGATTGTAAAATTACAAATATAAAAACTGTGGATAACTTTTGAATTTTCAAAGAAATTGTGAAAAAAAAGAGC
>NZ_JBTVVN010000044.1:0-24822 GCF_054819755.1 Clostridium sp. DL1XJH146 | reverse complement strand
TTACTAATAATTATATAATATTTTATTACATTTTTGGATTAATTTATCTCGAAATATTTTTACTCGTTAAAGCTGTATTAAATACTGAGACACACGTCCTAAATAGATATAAATGAGCCTGTTTTTTTGCTCATCATCAATTTTTTTTGCTTTATTACTATCAAAAGTATTATTACTAGTATATGTTTACCATATTTTGTCTATAATTTCAGAAAAGGAGGCATCAAATTATGATGACAAAGATTTCACCATTTTTTCTTATTATTGTTATTTTAATTCAGGTATTACTTATAAAACTATTGCCAATATATACTAGCAAACTCGAAAACACAGCTAGATTGTATCAGCTCAAACATAAACTTACATCACGTTTTTATCTTTCACAATTATATGACTATGAATTTATTGATTACTGCAAATATTTCTTAGAAAATATGGGCTTCAAAAACATAGAATATAATTCAAATCACTCAAAAAACGGAGTAATCTTCAATTGCCAAAGTGTAACTGGTGAAACATTTTACATTAGTGCGTATCAGTCTTTCTTAAACGACGAGCGTGGAGAAAATGTATCTGATATTTATACCAAAATCGGCAAACCCTATATTCAACTACTTTTAGGTAGTATGATTCATGATGGTGTAAAAAATGGAATGATTATAACCAATGGAGACTTTACAGAAAGTGCACTTCAATTTTCACGAACCTTACCATCGGATTATTATATTAAACCTTTAGATGGGATAAATCTTTCAAAACACTCTTGGAATTTATATTATAGAAATCTTGCTACAATTAAAAGGAGTGTGATTTAATGAATATTTCTAACTTACTATTTAATGCCATTTCCAATTTTTTAAATTTCCTTTTATTAATAACTATTTTTATATTAACATTAAAAATACTCCATTATGGATATTATGTTCTTAAAAACTATTTAACATATAAAAAAATTATTAATAGTTCCGAAACTGGAGAAATAAATATAAATGATATCCTTGATTTATCCCCCTTTGAATTCGAACATTGGTGTGAAATATTCCTCGAAAAAGAAGGCTATATAATTGAAAGTATAAAAAACCTATCTGGTGATGGTAAAGTCGATATAATTTGCAAAAGAGGTACTGAAACTTATTATGTAGAATGCAAAAAACACAATAAAAAATCAAAGTCAAAATTAATAATTGATACAAATACTATAAATAAACTACTAGGTTCTATGGTTAAAGATGAGATTAAAAACGGTATGATCATTACTACTGGAGTTATATCTAAATCAGCAATCCAATATATAAAAACAATGCCAAAAGAATATAATTTTAAACTTTATGATGGAGAGGATTTAATCGATTCTCACTATTGTCAAATAGAAAACTTCTTTAAAAACCCTTGCACTAAAAATTCAGCTAATTAACAAAAGCCTATTTTATCAATAGGCTTTTGTTAATTATTTAATAAAAATTTTTCATCCATTCAAATAAATATTTATAAACCTCATCTTTATTAATTTCGTTAAGAATTTCATGTCTTGCATCTTTAAATAGTTTCATTTCAACATCTAAAGACAAATCTTTATATTTATTATATACACTTTCTATTTCTTTACCCATATTACCAACAGGATCTTTCTCACCTGAGACAAATAGTATTGGAAGGTCTTGTCTTGTTTTCGCTATATTATCTTTGTTAGAAACCATCTCAATCCCTGTCATAAGGTCTACATAAAACTTCGCTGTACACATAAAGCCGCAGCCTTCATCAGCTATGTACTTATCTACCTGTTCTTCATCCCTTGATAACCAATCGGATACAGTTCTATTAGGTTTAAAATTACTGTTGAAAGAACCAAAACTTAATTTATCTAATAATTTAGATTCATACTTTTCGCCTTTTACTTTAGATATAGTTTTAGCTATTAATTTACCTAAAGCTCCAACTACTCCCTTACTATCTCCAGTTCCAGAAATAATAGCTCCAACTATATCCTTATCATACAATTGTATATATTTTCTGGTTACAAAAGACCCCATACTATGTCCAAAAATCAAAATCTGTTTATCCTTTTCATTCTCTTTAATAAATTCTGTTACTATATGCGTTTCATCTACAACTTTCATAAAACCATCTTTAGCGTCGAAATAACCTCTAGTTTCATTTTCTCCAACACTTTTGCCATGGCCCCTATGGTCATGTGCATAAACTGCAATTCCTTGCTTATTTAAATATTCTGCAAAATCCTTATATCTTCTACAATATTCACTCATGCCATGAACAATTTGCAAAACACCTTTTATTTCTCCTTCTGGCTTCCATGATACAACATAAATTTTATGACCCTCAACACCATCAATTAGATACTCTTGTTCTTTCACAATAAATCCCCCCTTATCTAATATTATACTCTATTTCTCATACTTGCCAACAGCTAGCTTCACAGCTTTATACGCCCCATCATAAATTCCAATCTTTTTATTTCGAATTATATTTTCATTAAACATTGTTAGCATTGTATCATCTTCTAACATTAGTTTAAGCATTTGTTCAGTTCTTTCTACTGTTTCACATTCTATTGTTCCATCTCCAACCTCTGAAGCTCTTACCGCACCGTATGCTTCATGTCCACCTATTCTCTTTATTAATAGTTTTGGAACAGGATAAAAAGCTAATTCTGAAGGTTTTGTTATTAATATATCTGCTGATCTCATTAGTATATTTGTAGAATAAACTGCCGCAAATATATCTTCATCATAAAAAGCATGTATTCCTTCCACTTCTCCATCAATAGCTTTTTGAGCAAAAGTGCTTGTTTCATCCCAATCACCAAAATGTTTTGATACTTTATTTTCAAGCTCTGGGATATCTTCTACTAATCCGTCCCAAACCTTTTTATGATCTCCTACATTCAAATATAAAACTAATTCTTTTTTCTCTATAAGTGGTAACATTTCTTTAATTAAAGAGACAAATATTTCTTTTTGTGCTCCTGCTCCCCCTACAGTTATTAAAACCCTTTTTGCTTTATTATTTTTCAACCTATTTAATCGTTTGGCGCAATCTTCTTCTATATTAAAAACTAATTCATGGTCAATATAATGCCCTACTTCATAAATTTCATCTTTAGGTATAGGATTTAATACTTTGTTCCCATTCATCCCTTTTAATGTTCTATATCCCATATAAGATGATGGAGTTTGTACTGTATGGATAGCTCCTTCTGACAAATGAAGTGCCATTGGCCAATTATCAGGTATAGCATTAACAACATTAGTAAGTCCAGCATGAACTGCCGCTTGTGAAGGCCAAACATGAGTTGCTATGTATGGTATATCTTTAGGAAGTTCTTTGCATACACTACTCATCAATTCTGCTGCACTTTGATCTGCTGAATTATAAGATAATTTTTTAAATCCTTCTGAATTCAATGGTTCCCAATAAAATTTATTGAATAATGGATATTTTTGTGACCACCTAGATCCCATAGAATACAATGAATTTAAATGAGCAATTAACTTTCCACCTGTAGTATTATCATATGAATGAAGGTCAAACCAATAAGGTGTATATCCTATAGATTTTGCTGCTGATGCTATTGCCATAGAGATTCTATAGTGACCAAATCCCATACGTATATTACCAATAACTAAACCTTTTTCCTTATTAATCTCTTCTCCTTCTTCACCAATTACAATGTTTTTTATATTTAGGAAGCTTCCTAATGTATCATTATCTACAGAGCTTAATTTATATACTTTTTCTCTATCGTCACCAAATTTTTTAATATACTTTTTCTTTTGTTTTTCAGATTTTGTAAAAACCTTTTCACTCATTTCATTACCAAAAATAATTTTTGATTTATTCATAATAAACTCCCCTTTTTAGTTTTTATTTTAATTTATAATAAAGCTGATATACACAATTGTTTTCTATATAGTTAGATTTCTTACTATATTAATAGTATCACCCACACTTTTTAATGTCAATATTTATTTGTAATCTTTTTCATAAATCCTATATATTTAATAATTAAGATAATAAACAAATTATTATTGCTCTTTTTTATTTAAATAGCTTTATAAATATCGACAATATTTTATAATATAGACTCACTTAATAATATTTTTTGTTATTCACTTGATTTTTTTTGAAATTATGGTAATGTATTAAATATAATTTGTTATTATATACCTTTTATGTAAATTGATTATTCTGGGTGTAGTAACATTTTTTTTAAATTCAATATAAGGAGTGTCTTTATGGTATTTACCAAAAATAAATCTTACAAAATAAATTTATTACATATTTTAATAATTGTACTCAGTACAACTATTATAGTTTTTTCAATATACAAGATAAATTCAAATATAAAAATAAATAGATTATTATCAATAGCAGAAAATGCTTATTCAGCTGGAGATTATAAAGAAGCAATATTAGCTTTAAATAGTGTTATAGCCTTCGACAAAAACAACTCCATGGCACCTAAACTATTAAAACTTTATCAAGAAAAATATCAAAAACAGAAGGAATCTGATGCTTTAGCAAAAAAGATTTTTAATGAACGCAGTGTTTTCTTAAATAAAAATAGTTACAACAACTATAAAGTAGAAGTTACTGTACCTTATCAAGTGGTCAATGTATATAAAAATAATGCCCTTATAAGAACAATGGTTTGTTCAACTGGAATCGAATCGAAACCAACGCCCACTGGCTACTTTGAAATGGATGGCAAAGGAACATATTTTTTCAGTGAAAAATATGGTGAAGGTGGCTTTTATTGGATGAATTTTTCGAATAACATATATCTTTTCCATAGTGTTCCTGTAGATTCAAATAAAGAAGTGATTGCAAGCGAGGCTCAAAAACTTGGAGAAAAAGCAAGCCACGGATGTGTAAGACTTGCAATGAATGACGCTAAATGGTTTTACAATAATGTTCCTTGCGATGATACGCTTATTTATATCCATTAAAGAACTATAATATGGTAACTCAATTATATACGCAGTGCGTAAAGCATAAAACAAGACAAGCATATTTTCTATACTTGTCTTATATAAATTATTTTAAGTTTAATTTAGCTAAAGCTTCAGCCAATGCATTATTTTTAAAATCATCATTGTCTTTTTTCATCTTTTTCATATAATTTGAAACTTCTTTTTTATTTAACTTATCATTGTTTTTAAACCTTTTATTGAAAGTAGAAACTTTTTCTTTGAAATTACAGTTAGTACAGAAATAAATTTTACCTTCACCCTGTCCACGCATTTCCATCTTCTTTTTGCACTCTGGACAACGACAATTTGTAAGTTTACTTATTCTTTCTCTATGACCACATGCCCTATCTTGACATACATACATCTTTCCATGTTTATCTTTGACCTCAAGCATATTCTTACCACATTCTGGACATTTTTTTCCTGTAACATTTGTATGCTTAAATTTAGTATCACTGCTCTTTACATCTTGAACTAAATTTGTTGCATATTTTCTCATTCTCTCTACAAAATCTTTTGGATCTTTCTTTCCTTTACTTATTAGGTCTAGTTCTGCTTCCCACTTAGCTGTAAGTAACGGTGATTTTAAATCTTCAGGAACTAATTGAATTAGTTGTTTACCTTTTGATGTTGGTATAATGTCTTTTCCTTGCTTTTCTATATAAAACATTCTATATAGCTTTTCTATAATATCAGCTCTTGTAGCTACAGTACCTATTCCCCCTGTTTCTCCAAGGGTTTTAGCTGAAGCCTTATCTACATTTACGAATTTTTGAGGTTTTTCCATAGCTGTTAATAAAGTACCTTCATTGAATCTAGATGGTGCTTTAGTCTGAAGCCTCTTACTCTCTACTAATTTTATATTTATTTTATCTTCTTTTTTAACTACCGGTAATGTTTGAGCGTCTCTTTCATCTTCATCTTCACTCAAATCCTCAATTTTATCATAAATCTTTTTCCAACCTTTAGATTTGATAACATTACCTTTCGCAATAAATGTTTCCCCATTAATATCTGCTTCTAGAGTTGTCTGTGTATACTCATATGGAGGCAGCATAACAGATAAGAACCTTTTAACTACTAAATCATAAACTCGTCTTTCTTCACCACTTAGAAGGGAAATATCAGCCTGTTGTTCTGTTGGAATAATAGCGTGGTGGTCAGTTACTTTACTGTTATTCACAAAGCTTTTATTGCCTGATATCTTTTTATTAAGTATCTCCGTCGCAAAAGCTCGATAACTACCTATTGAGACAGCTTTTAATCTATCTGGAAGTGTTGCTACAATATCTGTTGTAACATATCTTGAATCTGTTCTAGGATATGTTAGCACCTTATAATTCTCATATAATCTTTGCATTATTGATAATGTTTGTTTTGCTGAATATCCAAATATTCTATTAGCATCTCTTTGAAGCTCCGTTAAATCATAAAGAGCAGGAGCATATTGCTTTTTATCCTTAGCATTTACATCTACAATTTTAGCTTCTTTCCCTTTAGTTGCTGAAAGAACTTTATTTACCCTTGCTTCGTCAAATATATTACTATTATTATTTTTATCTTTCCACTGGAGAATAAATCCATTTGCCTTTGCATTAATAACATAGTAATCCTTTGGCTTAAAGGTTCTTATTTCATCTTCACGATTTACTATCATAGCCAATGTTGCTGATTGTACCCTACCTGCTGTAAGTTGTGCATTATGTCTGCAGGTAAGCGCTCTAGTAACATTAAGACCAACTACCCAATCGGCTTCTGATCTACACTGGGCTGCTTTATACAAATTCTCATATTGTGATGCTGGCTTTAAATTTTTAAACCCATCAAGTATTGCTTTATCTGTTTGCGAACTTATCCAAAGTCTTTTTAAAGGTTTGTTAATCTTTGCCTTATCTAGTATCCATCTAGCTACGAGTTCTCCTTCTCTCCCTGCATCTGTTGCTATTACAATGTCACTTACATCTTTTCTAAATAATTGTGATTTTATTGCACTAAATTGCTTCCCACTTTTTTTTATAACTACAAGCTTTAATGGTTTAGGTAGCATAGGTAAATCTTCTATTTTCCATGCCTTATATCTATCATCATATACTTCAGGGTCTGCTAAAGTAACTAAATGACCCAGTGCCCACGTTACTACATAATTATCTCCCTCTAGATATCCATTTCCTTTTTTTCTACATTTAAGAACTCTTGCAATTTCTCTACCTACAGAAGGTTTTTCTGCTAGAACTAATGTTTTACTCATAAATACATTCCTCTCATTAATTAATACTTAATACTACCATAAAAAACAGGGAAATACTAAAAAAAGACTACTAAAACAGTTTAGCAATAACTTAATACATTAAAAGATTATCTCCGAAAAATATTTTCTCAACTCCACACCTTTTTATTAAGAATAATTGAAATAAAATGAATTTATTGGTATAGTATACTTATATTATTCATTATAGCTTTCTTAAACTATTAATAATAACTGATTTAATTTTTATTAAAAAAGAGGGATAAATATGGAAATTACTAATCTTAAAAATAGAGTAGATAATCTTCTTATTAAAATCGAGGAAATAAGATTCTGTGAAATAGATAAATGTATTGAATATTGCAACGAAGCGCTTTCCCTGTCAAAAGAAATCGATTATACATACGGAATAGGAAAATGTAACTTATATCACGGATATGCTTTAATCTTTACTGGAAATTATCAAGAAGGAATAGACCACATTACAAAATCTGTTTACATATTCAAAAATTCTAATGATCAAAAAAATCTCATTAATTGCTATAATACACTTGCTAAAGCTCTTTTGTTGACTTCTGACTTTGAAGATTCAATTGAATATTTCGAGGAAGTTCTTAAAATATCCAAAAAAAATTCTTGCGAAAATATGATTCCTATTGCACTTAACTGTATCGGAGATATATTTTCAAATTTAAATAATATTGATGAGGCAATATCTTATTACAAACAAAGTTATGAAATCATATCAAAGAATATTTGGGGTATTTGTAAAGGAATTCCTCTTATTAATTTAGGATATTGTAGTTACTTAAAAAATAATTATGACCAAGCTTATTTTTATACAATTGAAGGAATAAAATATCTAACAAAAAATAAGTATTATACGTATTATTCTAAAGCTTTTTCTATACTTGCTCTTATTAGTTGGAAATCTCATAAGATTGATAAAGCTGAAATTTATTTTAAAAGAGCTTTATTCTTAGCAAAAAGATATAAAGTATATCCTTCTGAGATTTTCGCATTAGAAAACTACTCTCAATTTTTAGAACAAAACAATAAAATTGATAAATCAATAGAAACCCTTATACTAGCACTAGAGCTTTCAAAAAAAAATAACTTGTTTAATAAAATGTCTAGATTTTGTAGTCACCTTTCAGATATTTATAATAAAAAAGGAGACTCAAATAAAAGCTATTATTATCTGAAATTATACCGAGATTACAATGAAAAATATGAAGAGGAAATTATTATTAAAAGAGCTAATAGCCTTAGAACCAAAAAGATACTTGCTGAAACTCTATTAGAAAAAGAAACCCTTCAATCTACATTATCTAATGTGTCAATTATCAATGAACTTGGAAAAAAAATCACATCAACTCTTGATTTAGATAAAATTGTTGAATTATTAATTAACACAATAAAAAAATTTATGAGTGCCAATACTTTTGGGATTGGATTTTACGACAATGATAATAAACTAATAAACTATAGCCACTTTATAGAAGATGGAATCAAAATAAAACTACCTACAAAATCATTGCATGACAAAAACAGCTTAGGTGCTTTTTGTTTAAGAAATAAGGAAATGGTTATTATTAATAATTTTTCTGAAGATAATAAAAAATATATACATAATGCTGCTAAATCAAGCTATTATGGTCGGAATAATACTATAAACTCTATAATTTATGCTCCTTTAATAGTTAATAATGACCTTATTGGAATAATAACAGTTCAAAGCCATAAAAAAGCTGCTTTTACAAAATCAAATATAGAAGTAATTAATACCTTAGTTCCTTATGCATCCATTGCTCTTAATAATTCAATAAAATCAAAAGAACTAAAAAAAGAAATTAAAATTAGGGAAGATGCTGAAAATAAATTACTTCTTGCAAACAAAGCCTTAGATTATTTATCTAAATATGACTGCCTTACTAATATACCTAATAGAAGAAATTTTGATAATTTATTAAGAGTACATTGTTTCAATCACATGGAGTATAAAGAAATGATATCTCTAATACTTATTGATATTGATGCTTTTAAAGAGTATAACGATAATTACGGACACATAGAAGGCGATATATGTATTCAAACCGTTGCACAAACCTTAAATAATTCATTAATAAATAATTATTCTGCTGCAAGATACGGTGGCGATGAGTTTGCTATTATTTTGCCAAATACAGATGGTCAACAAGCCTATGATTTTGGTGAAAACTTAAGGCAAAAAATCGAAAAATTACAAATCGTTCACGGATATTCAAAAGTAGCAAATTATGTTACTATTACTCTCGGTGTAGCTTCCATAATACCCGATAATAATTTTAATATTTGTGATTTTATTAAGAAAGCAGATGAAGCCTTATATACTGCTAAAAAAAGAGGTCGCAATAGAATATCTTTATATTCAAAGTAGCCGTAGGCTACTTTGTTTTAAAAAATAAATAATTAAAATTTATTATGCCTCTTCCAGCCATTTATTTAAACTATACCTATTGAATATTTTTTCACTTACAATAACTCCGTTACTAATATCACTATTTTTTAATATTCCTTTTGTATAATTTATTAGGATTTCTAAAGAACCTGTTAATTTATGGTATTTTATCTTATCTGCTGTTATTGCTAGTGCTTTTATAATATTAAAATCCGTATAAACTTCTTGCCATTCTTTAATACTCTTTTTTAATTCATAATTATTAACAAGCTGCGGAAAGTACCTTTTAATAAACTCTAAACTAATACCTGAATTACAAAATATATAATCATTCTCTAAAGCTAATGTAGCCTCGATTAAAATCTCATTTTTTGTCATAATTTCGAAGCAACTATCGCATAAAACAACCATATTATTAAAATCATTAGTATTCTTATCTAAAGAAATATAAGCAACTTTTAAAGGTCTGCCTGTTTCACCACAACAAGTACATGTATAATTATTCCTCTGAATAACACTATATCTTAGCCAATCATCTATAGTTTGAACTTTGAGTGTATCATTTATTATTTCAATATTTTCTACTAACTCTGGTAGTACCATAATACAATTATGTTCTTCATTTACAATTAGCAATCCTTTTTTTATTAAATTTCGCATTACATTTCTGACTGTTACAATTTTTGTTTTTTCGATGATTTCCATTAATATAGGACTATGAGGACAGTATTCTGAAAACAATACTCGATTATCTTCAAAAGAAAAAATCTGGTCTTTATTGTATTCTTTAATCAATTCTAATATACTAATTAATACTTTTTTTTCTAACCTATTGCATAACTTTACTCTATAAAATATTCTCTCCCATTTAATTAGTGCATCCATATTACAAATTTCACAAACAAACTCAATAGAATCTTTGCACTCTTGAACTTTAATTATTTCTTCTTTTATTACATTTATCTCCTTAAATTCATTATCACCTAACAGCTCTCGAATTAATTTCTTTTCTTTTAACCTAATAGTTGTAAAAATTTCTTTTTTCTTTTGAGCTTTATTATAATCATTCAATGTTTTATTTATATCTATACTCATATACCCACAATTGTTACAATTTATATAATAGCTAAAATCATACAAATCTACTTCTAATTGTAATGTACTCAAGCATTCAGGACATAAAATGTACTCTAAAATACTTTTTACTTCTATTATTGCTTCATTAAATTCAACTTTCTTATCATAAAAATCTGTATGATCTTCCTCTATGTTATTATTAGATACTAATTCTTCATATTTTAACTTGCAATTACACTTAACACAATTATATTCATATCTTCCATCAATCACTTGATCTATTGCTGAATTTATTTTAAAACTATTATTAAAACAATTTGGACAAAACTTATCTTTTTTTCTAATAATGATAGGTTTTGCTAGCTCTTTTACTCTGCTCTCTGGTATAAGAAATTTTATAGATATATCTTCTAATGTATTTTCCCCATAGTACACCATCTCTAAAAAATCTAAATATGTGTCATTGTAGAAAGCTTTTAAAATATCAATATAAGAAATTTCTCTATCAATATTATATTTACGTTTTAATTCATCTGTCCTTTTAATAGGATTATCCCAAAATTCTGAAGTGAATTTTAAAAAATTTTCCTCTGAATTTTCTAATAAATAATTATCAACTAATTCATAATTTATAAATTCATTTTTAAAATCATTTAGATACTCTATAAAATCCATTCTACTAATTCTTGTATTCTGAAACATAAAAATCACCTCATAGCCATAATTACCTATAATATCTTATTTACCTATATTTTAGCATATTTTTCTATATAAGTTAACATTTTTTTGTTTCTGTAAAAAAAATATTCCAATAAATTTCTTTATTGGAATATCTGAGTTATTATTATTTAAAATGGCCCATAATTTATTAATAAAGCAACTTCTAATAATATTGTACTAATAAACATCATTACTAACTGTAATTTTATTGTCCATTTAAACCATTTTGGATAACTAATAACGGTTAATCCCAAACTGATCAATAAAACTGGATTGGTTGGATATAACATATTACTAAATCCATCACCGAATTGAAAAGCTAAAACCATTATTTGTCTATTAACACCTATAATTTCTGCAATAGGAATAACTATTGGCATTATTAAAAAAGCTTTTGCACTTCCTGAACCTATAAAAAAGTTCATAAATAAAACAAGCAAATATACAATTAATATAGCAACAAAAGGACTTGTACCTTTTATAAAATTAGCAGTTTGATACAGTATAGTATCCATAACACCAGCATTATTAATAATATGTTTAATACTTGCGGCCATTAAAATTAAAATAACACCTGGTGCAATTCCACTGCAACCAGAAATAAAGGACTTAGACACTTTTTTTATACTCATACCGGATAATTTACCAGAACCTATCCCTGCAAATAAGAACAAAACTCCAACAATAGGAAGTGAATAATCAGAAATACTACTAATAAATGAACCAGAAATAAGAATTAATAAAAGAATCAAAATAATAATATTAAACCAATTAATAGCTCTATTTAATTTTTTATCTTTTGCATAGTATATGTATTCTTGTCTTTCAGCTTCCCCACTATAAGCAATATTTTCATCATAAACAATTGATTTAGTTGGATCCTTTTCAATTTTTTTTGCATATGAAACCAAAAAAATCATAAATACAGTATATATTACTGCAAAAACTAAAATTCTATATCCCGCTCCTGAAAAAACCGGTAATTCAGCAATATTCTGAGCAACCCCGATAGTAAAAGGATTTGCGATAGCTGCAGTGAATCCAAATCCTGCAGCAAGTAGAACCATACCTACACCAACAAGTGCATCCCATCCAAAGCAATAAGATAAGGCCACCATTATGGGTATAAGAAGCACTACTTCCTCAAACATACCAATCATTGATCCAAACAGCATAAAAACTAAAGTAATACTTCCCATAAGTATATATTTTTTATCTTCAAATCTAGTTATTATTTTTCCTATAATAGCATTAATAACATTTGAATCCTTTAGTACATTTACTGAACCACCAACAAAAAACAAGAAAATAATAATTACATCAATTACCAAGAAATCTTCTCCCCAAAGCACTTCTATCGGAGCTGTAAACCATCTCCATATTGGGAAATTTCCTTTTTCTACATAATGAAACGAATCTGGGTCTATCACTGTTCTACCTTCTGAGAATACCCTTTCAAAACTTCCTGCTGGAATAATTCTAGAAATAATACCAGCAAAAATCATCAAACACAATAGAATACTCATTGATACCAAAAAAGTTTTTAACCCAATACTACTAACTTTTTTCTCATCCTTCATATTTATCCCCTTTTCATCTTTTTTCATCTTTATCCTCTACTTTACATTATTTTCATTATATTATATCATAAACATATGTAATATAGAATTTTTATAATTATTGACAGCTTATTAAATACTAAAGTTAAAAACAGAATTATGTTTTATAAAAAGGTTTCAATTACAAGCTTCACTATAAGTTTCTAAAAAAGGGAGGAAACAAAATGTCATTTAAACTACCAATTTATAAAGAACCAGATTTTGATAAAGAACCATTCCTTATCGCTCCAAATGTAAAAACAGAAGAAGTTGTAATTAAAGGAGTAGCACCAGAAAATTATCATGGAACTTCAATTTATCCAGAATACTTTAAAGTTAATGGAAAATGGATTTTAGCAAATGAAAGCAGAATGGATAGCGTACCTGTACTAAGAGAAAACAATACAATAAACGTTATTGAATTCAGAAATCTTGAAGTAGGAGATAAAGTCATAGTAGGCAGAAAAGAAGATGCAATGCAAGGCATTTATATATATAAAGAAGGATTTGTTTGCGAAGATATTGAGGAACAAGCATTTGCCTTTAGACAAGGACGAAGCCGTGAAACAGCTTACTCTAAAGATTATGATACTCTTTATGAATTGCTACAGCACGAAAAAGAAAATAATGGATATGTAGTATGGGTACTTGGCCCTGCTGTTGTTTTTGACTACGATTCTAGAAATGCCTTTTCAGCATTAATTGAAAATGGCTATGTAAATGCTATACTTGCTGGTAATGCTATGGCAACACACGATTTAGAAGCCGGCATGTTCAAAACAGCCCTTGGACAAAACATTTACTCCCAAGAATACCTACCAGATGGGCATTACAAACATTTAGATGTAATAAATAAGGCTAGACGTGAAGGTTCTATAGAAAAATTTATTGAAAAATATAATATTGAAGATGGAATTGTAAATAGCGCACTTAAAAACAGTGTCCCATTAGTTTTGGCAGGCTCAATTCGTGATGACGGTCCGCTTCCACCAGTTTTCGGAAATGTTTATGAAGCACAAAATGAAATGAGAATGCACACAAGAAAAGCAACAACATTGATTTGTTTAGCAACACAACTCCACACCATTGCTAGTGGAAATATGACTCCATCTTACACATTAAAAGATGGAAAAGTTAGACCTGTATACATTTATAGTATCGATGTTTCAGAGTTTGCAGTAAATAAGTTAAGAGACAGAGGAACACTTGAAGTAACGACCATAGTAACTAACGTTCAAGACTTCCTAAGCCACCTTATGAAAAAACTAACTTCATAAATAATGCACAATTAAATCAAAGAATCTCGACCATCGGTCGAGATTCTTCATTAATTGCAAATTGCAGATTGAACATTACAAATTATGTTTTAAAATTAAGCTCTTAGAGCAATTTCCATCATCTTAGTAAAGGCCAACTGTCTTTCTTCAGAAGTAGTAGCTTCATGAGTAACTAAACTATCTGAAACTGTAAGCAGGCAAGCTGCATTTTTTCCTAGAACTTTTGCATTGTGGAAAAGCGCAAAAGATTCCATTTCTACTGCAAGGCAACCTTGCATTTCATTAATTTCTTTGAACTCTTCAAAATTTTCTCTGTAAAATACATCTGATGAATGAACTCTACCTTTATGTATTTCAGTACCTAATTCTTTAGCAATTCCTTCTAATTTACTATTTAATTCTGAGGATGCTTCAATTACGTCTTTGTCGTATCCACTCTGCACTTTAGCAAAACTTGATTCACTCCAAGATTCTTCAACAAGTATTACATCATACAAATTTAAATCTTTAGTATAAGCACCACAAGAACCTATACGTACAATATTCTCAACTCCATAAAAATTATATAACTCATATGAATAAATACCTATACTAGCCATTCCCATACCACTTCCCATAACTGAAATAGTATTACCATTATAAGTTCCTGTATAGCCAAACATATTTCTTACAGTATTAAATCTCTCAACATTCTCTAAAAATGTCTCAGCGATAAACTTAGCTCTTAAAGGGTCTCCTGGCATCAATACTGTCTTTGCAATTTTGCCTTCATCTTTAACTTCAATATGAGGTGTAGGTATCATATTAATCACTCCTTATTTTCTTTAGATAAATATAAACTTTACTCAAACTAAATTTCAGTTAGGGTAAAGTTTATCTATTTATAATCCTATCATAAATTCTAAAATAATCAATATCTATCTAATTATCTATCGGGTTTCCTATTAGTTCCCAAAAGATAAACAGACATAGTTCCAGCTCCTGTATGACTGCCAATAACAAGTCCAATATTTGAAATGATTATATTTTTCACTTCATGATTTTCTTCTATTAGCTTCTTTAAAAAAATTGCTCCTTCTAAATTATCGGCATGAGTTATAATAATATCCTCTAAAGAATCTTCTGTAAGATGGCTTTCAAAATTATCATATATCATTTTTATCGCTTTCTTCATACCTCTTGCTTTAGAATAAGGTTTCAATTCTCCTTCATCATTAGTATACATAACTGGTTTAATGCTTAGGAGGGAACCTACAGCAGCAGTCGTTGCTGATATCCTACCACCTCTCTTTAAATGATTCAAATCATCTACAGTAAAGAAATGACATATTCTCAATTTATTGTTTTCAACCCAATTTGCAATCTCGTCCATTGATTTACCTTGTTCTTTTAGCTTAGCAGCTTTAACAAGAATAAGCCCAAGTCCACTAGAAGCTGCCTTACTATCAATTGTAATTATATTCGCTTCTGGATATTCTTCAAATAGCTCGTCTTTTGCCACAACTGAACTATTGTATGTTCCACTTAACTTAGAAGAAAAACCTATATAAAGTACTCCTATACCTTTTTCTACATACTCTTTAAATTTTTCTTTAAATCTATAACTACTAATTTGTGAAGTTGTTGGCATTGCACCACTTCTAACTTGGTCATAAAATTCTTTATAAGTAATTTTTTGATCTTTGCCTTCCATAATATCTACACCATTAATATTACACGAAAGTCCAATATAATCTATGTGATACTTTTCAATAACTTCTATTGGAAGATCACAGCATGAATCTGCAATAATAACAAACTCTTTCATTTTGACCCTTACCTCCCTTTTACAATTACCATTTAAATAAATATACTCTAAAATACATTGAATAATTGCATAATAACAAAATATTATATTTACTTTATACTATATAACAGTAAAAAAAGCAATTAATTATTAAAAATTTATGAAAATAATGTATTTAAATCCAACTATGACCATTAAAGTCTATCTATTTTCTTCTTCGATTTTATCTTTAATTCTATCTTCAATTTGGAGAAATGCATCAACTATATTAGGGTCAAAATGATTTGCTCTTCCTTCAATAATTATTTCTACTGCTTTCTCATGAGAAAATCCTTCTTTATAAACTCTCTTACTAATTAAAGCATCATATACATCTGCTAGGGCCATTAGCCTGCCTGCTAAGGGAATTTCTTCACCCTTTAGACCTTGTGGATATCCATTACCATCCCATTTTTCATGATGCATATATGCTATATCCTTAGAAAGTTTAAGAAAAGAATTATCTCCTAATTCTTTTTCTCCAATTTCAAGTGTATCTTTCCCATAAACTGTATGCTTTTTCATCTCTTCAAATTCATATCGGGTTAATTTTCCAGGTTTTAGTAAAATCTCATCTTTTACTCCTACTTTTCCAATGTCATGAAGAGGTGAAGATTTATATAATAAATCAATAAACTCATCAGTGAGTTCATCCAAATAAAATCCCATTTTTCTTAATTGAAGAGCCAATTCTCGTACGTAAAATTGTGTTCTTTTTATATGATTTCCTGTCTCAGCATCTCTTGTCTCAGCTAAAGCAGCTAAGCAATAAATAGTAGCTAATTGTGATTTCTCTAATTGCTTTGTTCTTTCTCTAACTTTTCTCTCTAAATTTTCATTTTGGTTTTGCAATAATTCCCTTGCTGCTTTTAGTTCTAAATGTGTTTTTACTCTTAATTTTACTTCTAACAATTCAAAAGGTTTTGTTACATAATCAACCGCCCCTAATGAAAATCCTTTAGCTTTAGACTCACTATCAATAATAGCAGTCAATAGAATAACCGGTATATTGCTGTTAGAAATGTCTTCATTCATCTTTTGGAGTACAGTATACCCATCCATCTCTGGCA
This sequence comes from Clostridium sp. DL1XJH146, assembly GCF_054819755.1. NCBI lineage: Bacteria > Bacillati > Bacillota > Clostridia > Eubacteriales > Clostridiaceae > Clostridium > Clostridium sp. DL1XJH146. Next base: position 7,579 of record NZ_JBTVVN010000044.1, on the reverse strand, counting down.
TCATAATATCTAATAAGATTAAATCTGGTTTTTCTTCTTTCATAAGTTCTAGCGCTTCAACTCCATTAATTGCTATGACGAGATCATAATCATCACCAAGAGCATCAACTAAAATACTAATATTCATTTCAGTATCATCTACTATCATTATGGTGTTTTGTTCCTTCATCTAGATCTCCTCCTCAATCTGTTTCAATAATTTGTCTAATTTCCCTTTTGCGTCTTTATATCTATATTTTGAAATTAATTTAAGAATCTCATCTAGCTCTTTTTTATCGGTCATTTTCACTTCTACTGATTTTAAATACTCAGTTTTTTCTTTTACATATTTAGCTTTTCCAAGGTGTAGCCATTTTGAAAGTTCTAATAAATGCTCCTTTAAATCAATTAATAATATTATGTCTTTTGTTTTTTCTATATCATATTGATTTTTACCATCAATAATTTGAATTATTTCTTTTATACAAACATCTGTATCATTAATGAAAAATTTAATTTCATCTAAATTCTCCATTAGTTTTTCTTCAATTAATTGCATATTATTGTATAATTTATTTGCTGATATATTCCCTGCTACACCTTTTAGCGTATGGATATATCTTTTTAATTCATCCCACTCTTCATTCTCTAAAAAGTTAAAAATAGTTTTATAACCATCAAAATAGTTTTCTTTAAAATTTAAAAGTAATTCATAATATAATTTTTTATTACTTCCTAGTCTAATTAAAGTTCTTTCCTCATCAAGAACAATATTATTTTCAATAGTATTATGCAATTTATCTCCTTCAAAAGAAAAGCTAATAGTTTCATTATCACCAATCCATTTTAATAATAAGTCATATAATTTATAAGGATCTATAGGTTTTGAAATATAATCATTCATACCAGCTCTTATACTTTTTTCTCTATCCCCTTTAAGGGCATTTGCTGTCATAGCAATAATTGGTAAATGCTTATTCAAAATATCTTTTCTAATTAGTCTTGTAGCCTCATATCCATCTAATATCGGCATTTGAACATCCATAAACACTATATCAAACTTATTATTATGAATAAACTTAACAGCCTCTTCACCATTATTAGCAATACTAACTTTAACACCTGTTCTTTCAAGAATTTCTCTTCCAACCAGTTGGTTAATCTCATTATCTTCAACTAATAAAACCTTTTTATTACTGAGAATATTTTTTATTTCGTTAAAATCAATTTTATTTTGTACCTCAATTTCCTTATACTGCTTTTTCTCATTAAAAACTCCCATTACTGTGTCAAATAATACAGATTGATTTATTGGTTTCATTAAAAAATACTTAGATCCGACTCTATTGACTTGATTAAAAAATGTATCTCTTCCGTATGCGCTTACAAATATTGTCTTAGGCATGTCTATACTATATTCTTTTTCTATGTGCCTATAGAGTTCAATGCCATTAAAATCAGGCATGTCCCAGTCTAATATTATAAGTTCATATTTATTATTTTTGAGTTCTTTTACAACATCCTCTCCTTTTCTAAGAGGAGTAACATTAAAACTAAAAGATTCTAGCATTCTAGTAAGTATTCTCAGTGAAGTTAAATTATGATCTACAATCAATACATTTATACCTATTAAATTAGGTGATGGAGTAAAATCCCTATTAGCCTTATCCTTTTGTTTAGATAATCTAGCAGTAAAATAAAATGAAGTTCCTTTTCCAAATTCACTATCAGCCCATATTTCTCCATTCATCATTTCAGTAAGTTGCTTGCTAATTGCAAGCCCTAGACCAGTACCACCATATTTTCTTGTGGTTGAACCATCAGCCTGAGTAAAAGGAGAAAATAATTTTTTCATTTGTTCCTCAGTTAATCCTATTCCTGTATCCTTAACCTCAAATTGTATTTTTATATCATCTTCATTATTTTCTAATAAAGATACCAACACATCAACTTCTCCTTCTTCAGTAAATTTAATTGCATTAGATAAAAGATTTGATAATATCTGTTCAAGTCTTAAAGGATCCCCTATTAAAGCATCAGGCACATCCTCTTCTCTTCCAAAATTCAATACTATGTTTTTATTTCTTGCTTTTACAACTAGTAAATTAGATAAATTCTCCATAACCTTATCTATATTAAACTTTATGTTTTCTAGCTCTAACTTACCTGCTTCAATTTTAGAAAAATCTAAAATATCATTAATTATTCTAAGTAAAGTTCTTGAAGCATCATCAATTTTATCTATATAATCCTTTTGAAATGGTTTTATTTCTGTATTGGAGAGTAGATGATTTAATCCCATTATTGCATTCATAGGAGTTCTAATCTCATGACTCATATTAGCTAAAAAATTACTTTTAGATTTATTGGCTTCTTCTGCTATTTCTTTTGCTTCTTTCAATTTTATTGTTCTATCTTCAACTCTTTTTTCTAGCTCATCATTAAGTATTTTTAAGTTATTTTCAACTAATTCTCTGCTAGTAATTTCTTGATTTAACTCAGAAATATTAATACGAATACTTGCAGCCATTTCATCTATAGTCGTAGCTAAAATACCTATTTCATCTTCATTGTTTTTAAGTCTATCAGGAATAATTATTTCGCCAAATTCACTATATGAGTCTAGTGTATTCAATATTTCTGTTAAGGGCTTTGCTACAAAATTCGAAACCTTCTTTCCAACTACAAAAATAATTATAGAAATTAAACATACAATTCCAAATACAATTAAAAGAAGATGGAGCATGCCTTCATAAAAAGAGCTATTAAATAAACTAACAGCAACAATCCAACCATGTGTATAAGGAATCTCCTCATAAATCATGGTTCCCTCACTGTCATCTGGGTATGCTATTACTAATTCACCCGATGCATCTTCTTCTAATTCTACATTTATTTTTTCAAACCCTTTATACCCTGCACCTTCTAAATTTTCTAAATCTATATCCATTATTAAATCATCATCTGGATGATAAACAATTCTACCTTCTGAATCAAATAACCAATAATACATATATTTATTTAATTTATTATTAGTAGCTTCTACAACTAGACTGTCTACATATGTTAATATTTCAAGAGCTCCTTTCAAATTGCCATTATCATCATAAACGCTAGTCGCCACAGATATTAATAGTCTGTCATTATCGTTCTTTCTAAAAGATGATGATACTGAGTACTCTGTACTACCGTTCAATATTTCATTTAAACTCCTCGAGTAAACAATGGGATTCTCATTATTTGTAAAACTATTTCCGTCAATGCCCACATATGTAATTGACTCGTATTGAGTTTTTAATGTTTTAAATTGATATGATAACTCCTCTTGAATTTCATTTATATCTCCATATCTTAATGATTTGGTATTGCTCAAAGTATTGAGAACGTTTTTATTCTTATATATTATTTCTCCAAGTTCGCTAGCTTTATTTTCTAGAATAACTGTCCCAAATTCTTCTCCCATTGGTATAACTATATTATTTATTCCCAAAACCAATATTACTGTTATTATAATTAAAGAAACAAACATCAATGTAGTATAAGTTGCACGTATTTTATTTTTATATGATTTTCTTGAATAACAAATTTTAAATTTATTCACATTTCCACTCCATTTTATTTTTAGTTTATTTGTTAATATCACTATCTATATTGGGATTATACTCAAAAAAATTTACATTTTTAAATATTATACTAATTCTAGCAAAATAAATGCTAATGCACAATAAAACTTTCATAGTCTACAAGATTTTTATCTTATATATATTTTTTACTTATCAATTATTTAATGTTCATTAAATTATATAATATACTTTAAATCTTAATTATATCTTAAAGAATTTTGCTTAAAAATACTTCAAAAAGTGTTATAATATAAGTGACTGTATTTTTAAGTAAATACGTTTATATAATTCTACCAAAGGGGGGCTGCCTAAATGCTTAAAAGAACACTTACTTTATTGCTTACTTTTACACTATTTACCACTGCAACTTATTCTATAACTATTTTTGCTACTCCAGATTACAGTACTCAACTTGAAGATCAGCAAGAAGATTTGGAAAATCATAAAAATGATTATGAAGAATCTCAACAAAAAATTCAAGATATCCAAATTAAAATCGAAATTTTTGATTCTGAGATAGAAAAATTATTAATAGATATTAAAGAAACTGAAAATAAAATTTCCGAACTTGAGTCTAATATTCTCCAGTTAGAAAAAGATATAGAAGCCGCAGAAAAAGAAATCGAAGATGAAAAAGAATTATATAACAATAGAATGGTAGCTATGTACATAACTGGTGGGACAAGCTATATAGAAATACTACTAGACGCTGAAAATTTAACTGACTTATTATCAAGAATAGAAACTATTAAATCCCTATCAACTTTTAATGAAAAAGTAACAACCGCTCTTAGGGAAAAGCAATCTAATATTGAAGATCAAAAAGCATTGCTTTTTGAAAAAAGTATTGAATACATGAATAATAAAGAAGAACTACTTAAAAATAAAGAAACCTTAGAAAAGAATAAAGATGAGCAACAAATATTAATCAACGAGGCAAAAGAAGAAGCCAGCAAATACGCTGACTTAATCGAAAAAGACCAGAGCAACATTGAAGAAACTAATAAATTAATTGAACAAGCAAGGATAGCCGCTGAAAAAGAAGCTGCCGAAAAAGCCGCAAGAGAAGCCGCTGCTGCACAAGCTGCAAAAGAAGCTGCCGAAAGAGAAGCTGCTTCAAAACAAACTACTGAAAGCACTACTGATAATTCAAATAATAGTGCTTCAGATGATAATAACATCTCTAGAGGTTCAACTTCAATTTCACCTAATGCCATAGTAGCCTATGCCTCTAATTTTTTAGGTTGCCCATACGTATGGGGTGCAACAGGACCTAATTATTTTGATTGTTCAGGATTTACTCAATATGTTTTTGCGCACTTCGGTATATCTATACCTAGAGTATCCTATGTTCAAACTAACTTTGGTACCTATATTCCAAAATCACAATTACAACCGGGGGACTTAGTGTTCTTTGGTAATCCTGTACACCATGTTGGAATTTACATAGGTAATGATTCTTTTATTCACGCACCTCAAACTGGAGATGTTATCAAAATATCCTCATTAAGTTCAAGGTCAGATTATTATAATGCTAGAAGAGTATATTAAAAAAACTGCCCTTAGGCAGTTTTTTTAATATACTGTGAAGTTTGCAAATTTCAAAGGGTAGTTAGAACCACAAGGTCTTAAAACCTAAAATTTATCTTAAGTAACTCTTAGGAAAGCGCATCTTTCCCCTCTTCACCTGTTCTAATTCTTATTACATTTTGAACATCATAGACAAAAATCTTGCCGTCTCCAATTTCACCTGTGTATAGTACTTTTTTAGCTGCTTCTATCACTTTCTCAACTGGAACTGAGCAAACTACTATTTCAACCTTCGTCTTAGGTAATAGATTCATTTCATAAGGAACCCCTCTATAAAATTCTGTAGCACCCTTTTGTGTTCCGCATCCTAATACTTGTGAAATTGTCATACCTGTTACTTCAATTTCATTCAAAGCCTCTTTTAAATCTTCTAATTTACTATTTTTACATATAATTTCGATTTTAGTCATCTTGTCCATACTGTAATCCCCCTATTATAGATCAATATATGCTGATATACCATGCTCTACTGCATCAAGTCCACGAACTTCTTCATGAGAAGCAACTCTCAATCCAATAGTTTTATCAATTATTTTAAATGTAATACAAGATAATATTACCACAGTTACAGCACAAATTAAAACACCTAAAAATTGAGTTCCAAGAAGATTAACTCCTCCACCGTAAAACAAACCTCCATCAGTAGCAAATAAACCAATAGCTAAAGTTCCAAATGTTCCACAGACACCATGTACAGATATTGCCCCAACTGGATCATCTATTTTTAATTTAGTATCAATGAATTCAACTGAAAATAACATTATAATTCCAGCAATTATACCTATACATATTGCACCTATAAACGAAATCATAGAAGCACCTGCCGTAACACCGACAAGACCTGCTAAAGCTCCATTTAAAGTAAGCCCAGCATCTGGCTTTTTATATTTTATAGCACTAACAACCATACTTGAAATTGTAGCACTAGCTCCACCTAATATTGTAGTAATAGCTGCGTGAGCAGTTAATGGAGACGTTATATCTAGTGTACTACCTGGATTAAATCCAAACCAGCCAAACCAAAGAATTAATACACCAAGAGCTCCAAGAGGAATATTATGCCCTGGAATAGCTTTTACTTTACCATTTTTATATTTACCTTCTCTTGGCCCTACTAAATAAGCACCTACTAAAGCAGCAAATCCACCTACTGCATGTACTGCTGTCCCTCCAGCAAAATCTCTAAATCCCATAGCTGCTAAAAATCCACCACCCCAAATCCAGTGACCTACCAAAGGATAAATTAGCGTAGTTGCCACAACACAAAATACTATATAAGACGAAAATTTAGTTCTTTCAGCCATTGCACCTGATACAATAGTTGCACAAGTTGCTGCAAATATTGCTTGAAAAAAGAAAAATACATTTCCTGAAATACCTGCTATTTGTTCCGGTAGATTAACAATCATAAAATTATCAATACCAAATATTGAATGAAAATCTGTTCCATACATAATACCATAGCCAACAAAAAAGAAACCAATAACCCCAACCGATACAGTAATAAAGTTCTTCATAATAATATTCACCGCATTTTTTGACTGGGTAAATCCAACCTCAACCATAGCAAATCCTGCATGCATCAAAAATACAAGTATTGCAGCTATGAGTACCCACATAGAATTCAAATAAAAATTAACATCCATAATAATATAGCCCCCAATAATTAATTAAAGTAACACTGTAATTAATCAATAAAAATAGTCTTATTATTTAACATTTCATTAAAACAGACTTTTTTTATTGACATTTTGTTATTATTTTTTATGAGTTTTATTATATTATCAAAACAAAAAGTTGTCAATTTCAATAAATTCCATTTATTAAATCATTCCACGATTTTTTTACTTTTCTATTTTAAAACTGAATAGTCTAAAAAAAGTCTGAAGATTAAACTAAATTAAAAAGATGCATTTCTGCATCTTTTTAATTTAATGTTTTTTTCTTAAATATATACTTGTGCCTATCATTAAGATTAAAAATCCAATCAAAAGATAAGTATCATATTTACTACTTGTGGAATCAACAACATCAGTAGTAACTTCTGTTGTTTCTTGACCCATTTCCCCACCAGGCATTTGACCATCTACCATCTCTGGCATCTCTCCGTCTACCATCTCTGGCCTTCCGGGTCTTTCGCCATCTACCATCTCTGGCATCTCGCCATCAATCATCTCTGGCATCTCTCCGTCTACCATCTCTGGCATCTCTCCGTCTACCATCTCTGGCATCTCTCCGTCTACCATCTCTGGCCTTCCGGGTCTTTCGCCATCTACCATCTCTGGCATCTCGCCATCAATCATCTCTGGTATCTCTCCGTCTACCATCTCTGGCATCTCTCCGTCTACCATCTCTGGCCTTCCGGGTCTTTCGCCATCTACCATCTC
>NZ_JBTVVN010000043.1:0-25027 GCF_054819755.1 Clostridium sp. DL1XJH146 | reverse complement strand
ATACTCCGTATTTTAACAGGAGGATATTTATTTTTCAACACTTAAAAAGTCTTAATATAGGAATGCTGTGCATTGTTCATTGCTCTAAATTCTACTTCTGTCTTATCCTATCTCTACTCTTCATATATTGAGGTCTTTCTTTAAAGAAACTAAATGGCAACCTTACTAAAAAATCCTTTTGGTCTTTTAATTGCGGCCTTACAGCTGGTGCTAAATAAGGTATACCAAAACTTCTTAATCTTATTAAATGTATCAAAAATACTAGCAAACCAACTAATATTCCGTAAAAGCCTAAAAAAGCAGAAGCTAATATCAACATAAATCTAACTGTTCTAAAAGCCATCGTTAATGCATAATTTGAAGTAACGAATTCCGTTATTGCAGTAGCAGAAACAATTATAATCATAATCGGACTAACTATGCCAGCTGATACAGCTGCCTGCCCTATAATCAGACCACCAACAATACCAATTGTAGCTCCAATAGGTCTTGGCAATCTTACTATAGCCTCTAACAAGAATGCAAGACTTACTTCCATTATTAACACTTCAACGAAAGCAGGAAATGGAACACCCTCCCTTGAAGCTGCAATAGAATATGCTAGTTTTGTTGGTATTATTCCTGTATGGAATGATGTGAAAGCTATATAAATAGACGGTAAAATCAAAGAAATAAACATTGCCATATATCTTATTATTCTAACAACTGAAGCATGCATCCATCTTTGATAATAGTCATCAGGTGATTGTACTATATTATTTAGAGTTGCAGGAACAACTAATGCAAAAGGAGTGTTATCCACTAGAATTCCGATTCTTCCTTCATATATTGCTGCCGCTACAACATCTGGTCTCTCAGTACTTTGAATTTGCGGGAAAGGTGAATACGGGTCATCCTCAATCATTTGTTCGATATATCCACTATCTAAAATTGCATCAATTTGTATTGTATCAAGTCTCTCCATTAATTCATTTAAAACAGTTTTGTTTACAATATCATCTATATAAACAATTGCAATATCCGTCTTTGACCTTTCTCCTATAGATTTTGATTTTAATCTGAATCTAGTATCCCTAACTCTTCTTCTAACAAGAGCAGTATTAAATCTTACTGTTTCTGTAAACCCTTCCCTTGATCCTCTTACAACAGTTTCACCTGATGGTTCACTTACCCCTCTTGCAGGCCAATATCTTGTTCCTAATACATATCCTATGCTAATTCCATCTAAAATCATAAAAGTATCTCCTGCTAAAGCACTTTTTATACCTTCTGATAAATCTGTTATATCTTTTACTTCCGAAGCTGCTAACAACTTTTCTTTTACTTCATTTACATCTGTTATTTCAGTGTTTGTATCCATCATTGCTTTTAGCACAAAGTCACTGAGTAAAATTTTATCTGCCATCCCATCTATGTATATAAATGCAGCTTTCCAATTTTGAACATAAAACTCCCTAAATACAATATCTGTATTATCTTTTAGTATTTCTTTCAAGTAACTTAAATTATCATCAAGCTGAGTTGATATTTCTTCTCTTAGCCACTCTTTCACACAGAGTCACATCCTCTTCAGTTATTTTTACTATAATTTCAGATTACTATAGCTCTTACTATAAACATAATTAAAACTACCCCAACCATAGATAGTCCTATATACTTTGCCAATTTATATTCGCTTTCAAGCTTAGAATTCTTAAATCCTTTTGAATCATGCACTCCAACAATCAGCCCCAAAATCACAACTAATAATACTAAATATTTATCAAATAACTCCAATAACTTTATATTAATCACCTCTTATAGAGTTTCCTTTCTAATTATTAACTTACATACATCCTAAATCACAAAAACTAGAATTGTACAAATAGAATCCAATTTTATATTATAAATTTATCACCATCTACAGGTTACTCACTAACTTATTTTTTGTTTTTTCTCTAAAAATATACTCAAAATAAATTTTTTGTTTCTAAATCTCTTTAAAACAAGGCTATCGTTTAACTATCGTTTAACTATCGTTTAACTATCGTTTAACTATCGTTTAACTATCGTTTAACTATCGTTTAACTATTGTCTAACTAAATTCTTTAAAACAGAGCCTAAAGCAAAAAAAGCATTACCCAAATAAATCTAGGTAACACTTTTTATATTCGTAATATTCTGTTGTGAACTACCACCACTTGTAGAAGTGGACAGCTTCCTTTAATCCTTGTTAACCTACAAATAGGAAATTATTTTACAAAGCGCTTGGTAACTATCTTTCTAATTATTCGCAATTATTTACATTAATTATAGATTTTCTGACCAAAGAGAAGAAAATCTACCTCAATTGTGCATTGTGCATTGTGCATTGTGCATTGTGCATTGTGCATTAATATTATATTGTCTTTGTAATATAAACTTCATTATATTTACTTTTGTATTTTTCATAGCATTTAATAGCTTTTTCTTTATCTTCAAATAACCCATACATAGTTGGTCCACTTCCACTCATTAAAGATCCTAAAGCTCCCATATTTTTAATGTCTTTTTTTAATTCTCTTAATATAGGATACATTCTATATGATACATTTTCTAACAAGTTCATAAGATTCATTGCCACTATGTTTATGCTATCATTCTCAATACCTTCTATAACCTTATCCGTATTTGGATGTCTATGAACCTTATCAACTTCAAAATCCTTATATACTTCTTTTGTAGATAACCCAAAATTAGGTTTTACAATAACTACAATTTTATTTTTAAATGTTTTAAGAGGAGTTACAATTTCTCCAATTCCTTCACACAGAGCTGTTCCACCTATTATACAATATGGAATATCTGAGCCTATTTTTAAACTTAATTCCATCAATTCTTCATTGCTTATATCTTTTTCAAATAGTTCTCTCATACATCTAAGTACTGTTGCTGCATCAGAACTTCCACCGGCTAATCCAGCTGCTACGGGAATATTCTTCTTAATAATAATCTTTACACCTTCTGATATATTATAAGAATCTATGAATAATTTAGCAGCTTTATAAGCTAAATTTCTTTCATCATCTGGTATATATATCTTGTCCGTCTGGACTATAATCCCTTTTTCAATTTTCTCTATATCAATTTCGTCATATAAATCAATATTTTGCATTATCATTTTTAAAAGGTGATATCCATCATTCCTTTTTCCTATCACATCAAGAGATAAATTTATTTTTGCATATGCTTTTAATTGCATTGTATCTTCCCTTTCTACTAATATTAAGTTTAACCATATTATAACATATATAATATGGTTAAACCACAAATCAAGTTTAACTAAAACCAACCACAATATCTACCTGAGATTGATGCGTTCTAAGGCTATATATCGTGGTTAAAGTTCAACTAAAACACACAAAAGCCTTATATATTTACAACATATATAAAGCCTCTTTTTCTAATATTTATAATTTATAGTACTTTTAAAATATAGCTCTTCCAGGAATTATTAATTTTTGACCTAACTTAAGAACATCTTCTTCTAATATATCATTTACATTTGTCAATGATTCAATAGTAGTATAGTATCTCTTTGCTATTTTCCAAAGCGTATCCCCTTTTTGAACAGCATATATGCTTATACTAGCTTTCTTAGCAGTTACTTCACTTTCTTCTTGAATTACATCTGTAATAAATTCTTTTTCCTCATCATAATCTACAGAAACATTAATTTTAATTAAAGATTTAACTGCCAAAGTACTAGCTTCAACATTAGCTTCAATACTTTGAAGAGTTGCACTTATATGTGGATGCATATTAATTCTTGCACCTGAAAAATCGACACTATAATTAAATGGTAATTCTTCATCTACACACTCTAATACATTATTTTCTGTTTTGTATAATATTTTAGTAGCAACTAAACCATCCACAACAACTTTATCTTCAAGAATTCTACAATCTGAAACATAAACTTGACCTTCTGTCATCAAACATTCTTTTGGTTTTCCTTTTCCTGTTTCTATATTATCTTTTACTACTGTCTCTACTTCCTTACTATCTAGTATTAAATTAATTTTATATTTTTCTTTTTCCATAGTTAGTATACACTGTGGACTATATGCATCTTCAATCATTTCCACTTCATTTTTATACATTACTTTAGTATAAGTATTGACTAATGCTTCTACATCAACTATTCTATATTCTCCTAGATCATCCTCTTTGACATCATAATCTATTGAATCCACCCAAAAGTCAGTCTTTTGAGTCATAAATGAATCAACGCCATCCGCATCCATTTCTTTACTCATAAACACGTCATCTTGTATATAACAAATTTCTTTACTTTCATTATTTCTGTACAATATTTTTACCATAGCAAAACACTCATAATCAACTTTATCATCATATAACTTTATTTCTTCTCTATGGAGTTGTACTGAACATTTCAAGATTCTACCTATTTCTGGTTTATCTGTAGCAATTTTTATATGACTTTTAGCTAATAATTCACCCTCAAGCTTGCATACTATTTTGTCAATTGCTATAGGAGTTTTTAAAACCTGCACTTCTTCATCATTTTCAACATCTTTTACAATTTCTAATGACACATTGTTATATACTGCTACTTTCATTCCAACTATTCCTTCAATACCAATCTTTCTTTCATTAAGGATTTTACATTCTATATGTTCAACACTTGCCTTTGCTGTACACATCATATCCTCTTCGACTTCATCAATATCAAAATAAGCAGAAAATTCCTTTGTATACATCACAGAACAAATCTCATAATCCTCATCCATTCTAGCAATATATAAAACATTGCATTTAAGAATCCCTTGTATATATACTTTACCTGACATTACATCTTTAGTAGTTATTACCGGTTTAGTATCCATATTTAATATTTTATACACATCTGGTTCTGTGTCAGGAACTACATATTCTTCTTTTAAAACTGTTTCTTGAATTTCTTCACGAAGAAGTTGCTCATAATTTATACTTTCTTTTATTAAATCCATACCTTTTTAAACCTCCCTATTATACCTACTATCTATTTATATTTAGGAGTTTTAAAAATATGCTAAAAAAAGTAATACTAAAATTTAGTATTACTTTATCCAGCAAATTCTATTTGTACTGCTTTTGTCAATACATCTGAATAACTATATGTCACTGTCCTTGGGGTGTCACTTCCTAATCTAACTACAAATATGCTAGGATATGTTTTCTCTATTATCCCATTACTTACAACAATCTTCCTTCTGCCATTATTAGCTTTTAATGTTACCTCTTCACCAATATGGTTATCAATTTCGTTTTTGATTGAAGTCAATACATTAACTCTGTCCATTCAAAACACCCTCTTTCTACTTGTACATTATAACACGGAATAAGCACTTTGTCAAATTAACTAATCATTTTATCACTAATTAAACCACGTTGTCAATATTAATTTTAGGTTAAATTAACATATAAACTTATCGTTAAAACATTTCTACCTATATATTTTAATTATTTCATACACTAACTATTATTATCATTATTTATTTACTTTATTCAATATTCTTATATATACTTAGATTTTGGATATCCTTCTCTGTACTTTCCACGTGTTTGTAATCCTCCTATCGCACCCGTTCCTGTTACTGTATTGTTTAAAACCTCTTTCACTGAAACAACATTATCAATATTAGAATAAGCTATTTTTTCCGCCAAAAAAACAGGATCTAAACAATGTATCAATACCCTATTAGGCGAGCTAGCATAATTTGCTCCTGCATCTAATATAGCCTCATAACATGATTGGCACGCTCCTGCAAAGATAACAAGTTCATCATAATTAGAATTATAATTTCTTAGTTTAGTAACTGATTCCACATAATATTTGGAGTTTTTATAATTTGCTAAATCCATATAATCTTGCGCACCTTTAATTATTGCATCGTGTCCTGTCAAAACAACTATATCCGGTTTATATAACTTAACTAAACTAAGTATTTCATCTGGTTGATTGTTTTCTTTTAAAACAAATCCATAAGATATTAATTTTAGTTGATTGTAAGTTTTTAAGCATATTTCTAAATAATCCGGATCCCCATCTACGTGAAGAACACTCCCCGGTCTTCCAAAGGACATTCCATTTTTATTCTTTTGTAATATTTTCGTTTTTTTTTCTATATCATTTTTGATATCTTTAGATGAAATATTAGTTTGCTCAGTCCCACTTCTATTTCCCATTATAGTTTCTATATTCCTATTGATTTTATCATTAAATACACTTTCATTTTTAGTTATACATTCTTTTGTAGCATATTCTAAATCTATTTCTGGTGAATCTGCTACTATTCTTAGATTGATTCCTTTAAGCATATAAACGACTTTATCATCTTTTTTCTTAACATCAATTATTTTAAAAGTTATATCCCTTCCATAAGATTTTCTAACAACCAAATCCCCAATTTCCAATGTTCTCCCCCTTTCAAACATAACTTGTATTTCCAATTATTATTAAAATTTATATAAATAACTCTAAAAAAGCCTTCAATTTATACTATGATAAATATTATTTTAAGTGCTATTTAATTAGTATTATTTAATTTATTCAATAGCGCCAATCAATTGTTTCTTTATGAAACCGTTTCATTTCAAAAGAATATTATAATAATAGTACTTTTCTTTTATAGCCAAGCCTTCTTTAATCATATATAATCATATATTCTCATTTATCAAAGTTTACACGCTTTTATATAAGTAATAGACTTATATGTATGTTCAAATTTTACGGATAGAGGTGTTTAACAAATGAATACATTTTTCTCATTAGGGCTAGCAGTAATACTTGGTATCATTTTAGGACAAGTAATAAATAAGCTAAAGATACCAGCAGTAGCTGGTTATATAATAGCTGGTTTAATAATTGGAATATCGGGTCTAAATATTGTAAATACTGAAACTATTAATCAGCTTTCTTTTATAAGCGATTTTGCCTTAGGAATAATAGCATTTAATATCGGAAGTGATTTACAATTCACTATAATCAAAAAACTCGGAAAAACAATTCTATTAATAGCACTGTGCGAAGCACTCGGTGCCTTCACTTTAGTATCAGGAATAATATTCCTACTAACTAGAGACATTCCTACTTCATTAATTCTAGGCTCAGTTGCATCTGCAACAGCTCCAGCAGCCACAGTCATGGTATTAAAAGAATATAAATCTTCTGGACCATTAACAACAACCCTCTTAGGGGTAGTGGCAGTTGATGATGCTATTTGCCTCATGATATATTCTGTAGCTTCTTCTGTATCAAAAGTATTTATAAAACATGAAATCATAACATTGAATAAAGTTTTATTTCATCCATTATTAGAAATAATTTTATCTTTACTCGTTGGCATTATCCTCGGTATAATTCTTTGCTATTTATTAAAAATTTCAAGCAAAAACAGTGAACTTTTAACTTTTATAATAGGAATAATATTAATTAATATTGGAATTACAATGAAATTCGACTTATCTGCTTTACTTTCATCAATGACAATAGGACTTATGGTATCAAATATTTCATCATATAGTAGAAAAGCTTTTTCTTCTATAGAAAATTTTTCTCCACCTATCATTGCTGCCTTCTTCGTACTTGCAGGAGCTAGACTCGATATTTATATGCTCCCTCATTTAGGATTAATAGGAATCTGCTATTTGGTATTTAGGATGCTCGGTAAAGTCGGTGGTGCATATTTAGGTGGGTCTATTGCAAAAGCGCCTGCAGAAATTAAAAATAATATTGGATTTGGTCTCTTTTCACAGGTAGGAGTTGCCGTTGGTTTAGCAATAATTGTTAACCGAGAATTTGCTGGGACTCAGCTCGGTTCCCTAGTAATAACTGTTTTGCTAGGAACTACAATTTTCACTGAAATAATTGGTCCAATTTCAACAAAAAATGCTATAATAAAAGCTAAAGAAGCCAAAATCTAAAGGAGTATTATTATGTATGCCATATATTTGATTTTAAATGATTTAAACAAGTTAGATGATATACAAGAGATATTTTATGAAAACGAATGTGGAGCAACTACATTAGACAGCGTTGGTCTTGGAAAAATTCTTTTAAACAACAATATAGAAATTCCTATATTTTCAGGTATAAGAAAAATTTTAGAAGGCAACCAACCTTACAACAAAACCATTATAAGTGTAATAAATGAAGAAGCCAAGCTCAATAAAGTAATAACCAAGATAAACGATGAATTAGATTATTCTAATAATCCCGGAGTAGGGTTTATGTTTGTGACTCCAGTAATTAATTGCTATGGACTAAGTTTAAAACACAATTAATGTAAGGCAAAAGGATGAAGTTCATACTTCATCCTTCTCACTACATTAAAGTTATAGTCTCGCTATTATCATCTATCTTTATTTCTTTTATTTTTGCATTATTTATATTGATTTCTTTTATATCATCATAAAAAACTGCAATACTTGTATGAACATATATTTTCAAAAGTACAAATCCTATTCCAAAGGTTATTATACTAACTAGTACCCATCCCGAAAAACTCAAATATAAAAAAAGCAATTTAATCCTATACTCAGAGATTATTTCTTTTGATGTTTTAATACATTTCATAAAATTTTTATTTTCTCCATCTACTGCGATAAAAAAAGCAAAATTATACTTTACAATTATAATAAAATATATAATTATAATCCCTAATAATATTGCAAACACTATAAGAGAATTTTGAACTAGCATTTCTTGTATATCTACCGGCAAAATACTAAATTGTAAAATATCGTACAAATATCCTCTGCTGAGCATATCTATAAAGCAGGGAGTAAATACTACCAAACCTAATATTATAATTATATCTAACATAAAAATAGTCCATATCATTTTTCGTATAGCTATACTAATATTAATAAAACAAGTCTTTATAAATATTTTTAATTTCTTACTTTTCTTAAAAACTATCTTATTATCGCAATATTCATCCCTAACAGAGTATATACTTAAATAAGATAATCCATAAATTAAAATTCCACTAAAAAAAAACTTATTTATATTAAATATTATAAATATTAATTTTATACTCAACCCCTGATTTGCAATAAAATTTTTATCATGAGGAATAAAATTTAATAAATCGCCTAAATCAACTACTAAAAATAATAAATAAAACACTTTGATAATAAGAAAATAAATGCAAGAAAATATTACGATTTCTTCCCATTTTCCTTTCAAACTCTCTCTCGCTTTTCTTTTAATTTCTTTATTAGTAAGCACTTTTCTATAATTTTTTTCCATATATATGCCACCTAAATTAGTCTTGTATATAATGTATCTAAAGTAAACCTTAATTTTTTATTCTAAAATCTTACTATTCAACAGGTTTTAAGTCTACATAAGTAGTTGCACTAAAAATACTATATATAAACAATAACTATCTTAGTATTTCTATCCTCCCTTCCTTAAATTTATTTAAATCGTTATTCTAATATATAATTAAATGAACTGATATATTCTCATTTCCAATGGCAAAAATAAAAACCATGTATGCTTTTCTGCGTACATGGTTCATATTTTATAGATATAAACTATTTTAATATAAATCTTCATATAGTTTATCTTCAATCTTCCTTCTGTTCATATTCTTTTTTAAAATCATCAATAAATTTATCATACTTTTCTTGTTCATCTATTATCAAATCAAGCCTTCTAGTTAAACTCTTAGTACCCCAACTAACTTCATTATAGTAAAATCTATTAGCTAATCTCCAAAATCTCTGAGGAAATAATAAGAATGCAAATAATATCCTATATTCTTCTTCTTTTATTGGATTTATTTTATTATAATTCTCAAGGATTAACTTAGCATATTTAATATCCCAATCTCGTCTTTTTAATACTTTTACCATATAATTAGATATATCATAAATTTTCAATTCTCTTTTACAATAATCAAAATCAATTACATTAAAATTACTATCTTCATCGATAATAATATTATGGTAAGTATAATCATGATGGCAAAAACTTTTTTCATTTTCTGTTTCTTCGCAAATTTCTTTATACTTTGAGTCTTTCAATACATTAAGTGCTCTAACACCATATTTTTTATAATAATTCATATGTTGCAGATAGGCAAAATCGAAATCACATTTTCTATGTCTTTTTCTACTCATATTTCGCATCTTATCTAAAGCAGCAACTCTTTTATCCATCAAATGTGGCCATCGTCCTAAATCAGTTTTTAATTTACTATTTTCTGGCGGATCATAGCCTCTTGAAGCAATACTCATTTTAGCAAGATTTTTAGCTGCTCCCACTAAATCTTCATCATTATAAAAATCACTCTCCCTTCCTTGTATCCATCTTGAAAGAGTATAAATGTCTTCATTTACAAATGCGAAGGGCTCTTCTTCAATATTTAAATCATATCTATCTATAAAAGTAAAACCATTCTCAATTAAATGTTCTTTTGCTGCATATACAAAATACAATTTTTGAACACCATAATTTATTCTTTTAAGACATTTATCTCCTTTATTAGTTTTTAAAAGGTAAACACCCTTTTGTGGTTTGATGCTTTCTATTCTTATATCAAATTGTCTTTCTATTTCAAATTCTCTCATCATAACTAAGTTCACCTCCATATAAAAACTATATGAAATACCCTATTTATTTAGAACAGATTAATTATCGTAACATTTTAAATCTACAAATAATATATTGAATTATATCTATAATTTATTGAAGGGATGTATTATGAACATATCAATAGACGGACGTGCTGCTTTTTGGTATAGAGGAACTGGAATAGGAACTTACACTTATCAACTTATATATTCTTTAATTAAAAAATATTATAATAATCACTATAATATTTATGCACCCTCTCAATCAAAAGAAAATATTCACATTAATAATAAAAATTCAAATATAAATTTTTCTAATAACAATTATAGTGGCTATTTTTGGGATGACATTTCTACTCCTCCGAAATATTTGGATGACAAAGCAGATATTTATCATATACCTCATAATGGAATAGGAATGCCTTCTAATAAATTAAACCCTATTATTATAACATTACATGATATTATCCCTTATAAAATGCCTGAAACTGTAAGCGATTCTTACCTGAAAATTTTTCATAAATACATTGATACTATTATTGATAATGCAGACGGTATTATAACTGTATCCCAATATTCTAAAAACGATATTGCAACTCAGTTCAATTACCCAAAAGAAAAAATCTTTGTTACTCATCTATCAAACGAAGAAATTTATTATCCTATAGATAGTAATTTGTGTAAAAATTTCATACATCGAAAATATAAAATAAACGATGATTTTATACTTTATGTAGGAGGTTTCAGTCCTAGAAAAAATATAACAGGTTTAATCGAAGCTTTTAGCAACTATATTAATCTCTCTAAAGATAAAAATCTTAAACTTGTTATTGCAGGCAAAAAAGGATTATCTTATAGTACTTATAAAAAAAGAGTAGAAGATTTAAAAATAGAAAATAAAGTTATATTCACTGGTTATATACCCGTAAATCATATGCCAATTTTCTATAATGCTTGTGAGATTTTTGTATATCCTTCATTTTACGAAGGCTTCGGACTACCTCCAATTGAAGCAATGGCTTGTGGTACACCTGTTATAGCTTCTTCTCTAACATCTATACCAGAAATAATTGAAGATGCCGCTTATTATATAAACCCTAATGCAATTGAAGAAATAACTAATTCATTAACTGAAGTTCTAAATAATCAGGATTTAAAGCAAGAATTAATAAAGAAAGGATTAAAGAAAAGTTCTGAATATTCTTGGGACAAAACTGCAAAAGAAACACTCACGGCTTATAAAGCTGTTTGCAATCAAAGTTAATTCCATATCTAAAGAAATTTGCAATTTGCAATTTGCAATTTGCAATTAGCAATTAGCAATTAGCAATTAAAGATGATTTTGCTGCGCAAAATCTTTGAATTAATTTAATGTTTCAAGATTTTCTGACCAAAGGGAAGAAAATCAACATTAATTGCACATTGCAAATTATATTTAAAAAACATTGCAAATTGCAAATTATCTTCTAAAAATAATTGCAAATTCCTAATAAATAAAAACTATTAATTTAACCATTATTACTAACTACAGGTAAAGTAGATCCACCATACGGCATTACTACTACTTTAGCATCTGTTCCTAACTCTCTAAATGCTTGCTCTAATGCTTTTTGAACATTTTCATACGGTTCCATAAAAATATTTTTAACTACAGCCTCTTCCATTTCTGAGACAAAATATATCTTAGATTTTTGGAGAACCATTGCAATTGCAGCTCCTTTATGTCCACCAAGTTTAAATTCTTTATGAATCCATGAAATCAATTCTTCACTTTTTTCTGCTCTAAGTAGCCACTCTTCAAATACGCTTGAGCCAAAACCTTCTATACAAGAAGCCACAAAAATTATTATTCCATTTTCCTTTACTGCATGTTTTGCATTATCTAAAGCCTTTTGAGCTTGATAAAGATTTAAATCTTTCGGATATCCCCCCGGTGAAGTTATAACTATGTCCGCTTTCTTATCTATTTGAATTTTATATAAACTATCCAAAAATTTACAACCTTCTCTATGGGCATCTATAGGATGTCCACATACTGTTTTTACAATTTCCTTTTTTTCATCTAAAACAACATTTACTATATAATCCACCTTTACTAGCGCCGCTGCTTCTTCAATATCTAATCTTACAGGATTAGTATTTATATTACCTGCTTTAGCTTCTTCTTCAACCATCCTTTTATGATTTGCTTGTATTGCTGATTTAGTAGATACTCCGGGCATAATTGCTTTCAATCCACCACTATAGCCAGCAAAATAATGATATTCAATATTGCCAAGAAGTATAACTCTATCTCCCTCTACAACTGGCTTAAATATTTCTACAGGTGTACCATTTCTCGTTTCTCCTAAATATACATAATTATTATCATCACTATCAATACAATTGATTCTATTAAATATTGCTTCTCCTACAAGATATTTTTTTTCTTCTTCAGTATGTTTTCTATGACTACCTAGTGCAAAAATAATAGTTATATTATTATCCGAAACTCCTCCACTATTTAATTCTTCAATAACAGAAGGAAGTACCTTTCTACTAGGCATAGGTCTAGTAATATCACTTGTAACTATTACTATGTTTTCCCCTTTAGATACAATATCTTTAAGTCTTTCTGAATTTATTGGTGTTTTTAAAGCTCTCTTAACCTCTTCTTCCCCTTTAAAATTAACTAAAACTTTGTTAGGACTCAAAACTTGCTGAATATTATTATCATCAATATTAAATTCCATAGCCCCTTTAGCAAAACCTACTGAAAAATCCATAATTCCACCCCTTTTAAAATCTTCAATTATTAAATCAATCATATCAAAAATGAGCTAAATATTAAAGATATAAGATTATATCTACGGTAATAATTGACTGTTTTTATCTTTTTTTTTATAATTAAGATATGAATTCAATAGGGAGGGGTATTTTTGAAAATATATTTTACCAAAAAACTTGATGAAGCTATGGAAATGTTACATAAAAACGGTGCTTTTCTAACAGTAGGAGATAATAATACTACAAATACAATGACTATTAGTTGGGGACAAATTGGCTATCAATGGAACAAACCTGTTTTCACAGCTTTAGTAAGGAAATCAAGATATACACACTCTTTACTAGAAAAAACTAATAATTTTACAATCAGTATTCCATTCCATGAAAGTTTTAAAGATGAATTAGCTTATTGTGGTTCTCATTCTGGCAGTAACGAAGACAAAATAAAAAATTGCAATCTTTCTTTAAATGAAAGCAAAATAATAAAAAGTCCTTGTATAGCAGGATGTAATCTATTTTTTGAATGCAAAGTATTATACAAAACTGACCTTGATTTAAGTAATCTAGATCAAGAAATAGTTAATAAATTCTATGCAGATAATGACATCCATACTTTATTTTATGGAGAAATTTTAAGAACATCATTCTATGAATAATAAATAAAAAATCCTACTAAATTTAACATCTAGTATTTCCATTAAAGCTTTTCATGGAAATACTATAGATATTTTAGTAGGATTAAGTTTACTAAAGATTATTAGAAATATATTTTTACTGCATATTTAATCTAACTTTAATGTAATCAAATATTTCTTTAGCCACATTTATTTCTGTAGCTTTTTCAAAACCTCTAAATCCAGGCGCAGAATTAGCTTCACAAATTTTATAGTTTTCACCATCAAAAGTAAATCAATCCCTGCAATATCTAACCCTAGAACTTTTGCACTTTCTATTGCTATCCAAGATATTATATTGTTGAGTTCATATTTTTCTACTTCTCCACCCTGTGAAAAATTAGCTTTAAAATTTCCTTTAACAGACTTTCTAACCATGCAACCTATTGCTCTTCCATCTATAACAAATACTCTTAAATCTTTTCCAAAACTATCTGTAATAAATTCTCGAATAATAATATTCATATTAGTATTGGTGCAATTTATTAATTGCATAAGATCTTCAAAATTGTTTTTATCCTGAGTTAAAAACACTCCACTACCTTGTGACCCATAAATAGTTTTTATTATAGCAGGAAATCCAATATTTTTTTCTACTAAATCAGTATTTATAGGGAATTTAGCAAGCATTGTCTTTGGAAACAGTAGATTACTTGCTGCCAAAATCTGTTGCATTTCAATATATACTTATATCTTTAATTATATATCTTTAATTATATATCTTTAATTATATATCTATTAAAATCCTCCATATTTTCTTTTATTGTCTTCTTTTCTTTATACATTTTCTCATCAGCAAGATTTATAATATAATCAATAGGATCCATTTCACTTGGCAAATATTCTGAAATACCATGACTAATACTAATCTTAAATTTTTTAATATCTTTTTCATTAATTCTAGTCAATTCTAATGTTATTCTATCCCAAATTTCTTCTACATCCTTTGCTTTTAATTTAGGAAAAACAATTAAAAATTCATCTCCACCTAGTCTAATCAAAACATCATCTTCTCTTATAGACTTCTTTATTACACTTACAACAGTAATAATCAAATCATCACCAGCCTCATGTCCAAACGTATCATTTACAATCTTCAATCCATTTATATCAATAAAGCAAATGCTTAGATTTTTATTGTCCATAGTTGATTTCTTTACTTTATCATCTAAGATTTCTAATCCAGCTCTTCTATTAAACGTATTGGTCATAGTATCATACTTAGCAAAATATTTTATTTCCTCTTTATATTCTTTATTCATGCTATATAGGCTCGTTAAAAATAAAGCTACAATAAATATTAATATCAATAAGTAATACTTATCTAATAAATCTTCTATAATTAATCTATGTATAGACTTATTTAACCACAGAAACTCTTCATTATTAGCGTCAATATATGATAAAATAATCCATGCATCATCATATAAAATTATATTACTTTTAAATCTTTTATTATCAACGTCCAAAAGTTTATCTACTTTCTCAAAAGTAAACAAACCATTTTCTGTATAAAACTGTCCTTTATCTTCCTTTATTATCATATCCCATTCATTCTGAAATTTTTCTTTGAAACAAACATCTGTTTTATCATCATACATAAAACCCCATTGCAAATCAGCTTCCTCTGATATTAACCAGTATGAATCACCATTAAGAAGACTATTATTTCGATTTGTTTCGTCTCCATAATTATTAAACTCTTCTATTAAATTTTGCGCTGAATAATTCAATATAGCTATACCCATAAATTCATCATTACTATAAATTGGAGTTGAAAATCTAATCATCGGTTTCTGAGGTTCTTCAATTGTACCATTTTCAATATTTAAGTCAAATTTAGAAACAAAAATCTCTCCTTCTTGTAATAAAGCCGTCTCATAGAAATAGTACCTATCATTTTTATTTTGGAGGTCTTCTTTGTCCACCATCTCACTATTACTTCCATCATAATTAATCCTCACTTGTTCCATTCCTTCTTTATCTATATACCTAATCTGGTCATATTTCATTATGCTATCTGAATATAGCATAAGGTTATCAGCTATATAATCGTATGAATATGCACCTTCAGTATACTTAGATATAAAACTTTTAACATACTCAAGGTCAGAAAACACCTCGCTCAAATCATAGTATATTAGACTTTCTCTTCCATCAACATTATATAATTCTTTTTTTTCTAAATCTAATTTTTTAGCTTTAAGTTCTATATCTTTTCGTAAATATAATATCATTAAAGATATAGCTAATATAGCTATAAATATAACACTAAAATATTTAACAAAATTAACTCTACTTTTTCTATTTTTTAAAAATCTATTATCCATTTCCAATACTCCTTTCTTAATTATTCATTAAGCTCACTTTCTTAATAAAATAAATTATATCAATATATTAAATAAAAATCGACACTTACTACGAATTTATTCATATTATGTAACTTAAAAACACACCCACATAAAATTTAATATGGGGTGTTTCACTATTTATAATATAGCATATTCATCTATTTGCTTTTGACATAGATTAAAAACATCAACATCTAAATAAGTTTTATACCATTCTATACTTTTTTTTACAGTCATATCAATATCCCATTTTGGAAACCACTCTAAATAGTGCTTTGCTTTATTTATATCCAAGCTTAACAAGTTAGCTTCGTGAAGATCTTTTTTTGTATTGACTACTTTAATTACTCCATCTCCCCATTCCTTTACTATTTTCTCAACTAACTGAGTTACTGTAACAATATTTTTATACTCTGGCCCAAAATTCCATGCTCCTGTATACTTTATACCTTCAGTATACATCTTTGCAGCTAGTATCAAATATCCACTAAGTGGTTCAAGCACATGTTGCCATGGTCTTATAGCATTTGGACTTCTTATAACAATATCATTCTTCCTCTCTAATGCTCTTATACAATCTGGTATTAATCTATCCTCTGACCAATCTCCTCCACCTATTACATTTCCCGCTCTAGTGGATGCAATTACTTTCCCCGTTGCTAAATAATTCTCCTTAGTATAAAAAGAATCTTTATAGGACTCAACTAAAAGTTCAACACAACTTTTACTACAACTATAAGGGTCGTACCCTCCTAGTCTATCCTCTTCTCTATATCCCCAAATCCATTCATTATTTTTATAACATTTATCACTAGTAATTATTACACCAGCCTTAGCTTCTTCATACTTTCTGATACACTCCAAAATATTAACTGCACCCATTAAATTCACATCATAGGTATCCCGTGGATATTTATATGAATATCTAACAAGGGGCTGTGCCGCTAGATGAAAAACTATTTCTGGTTTATATTTTTCAAAGACTCCTCCTAACTTATCAAGATCTCTAATATCTCCTCTTATATCTATAATTTTATCTTGTACCTTAGATAAAACATAATTATCTCTTCCAGTCTTAGGGTCAAGAGAATATCCAATAACATTAGCTCCTAGCTTTAGTAGCCAAATAGTCAACCACGACCCTTTAAAACCTGTATGGCCTGTAACCAAAACATTCTTATTCTTAAATATATTAAGCAAATTTTCTTCCATAAACATCACCTCTTCAAGCAACTATGAATAACTTCTAATATTTTTGCAAAACCATTGTACAGTAAGTTTAAGCCCTTCATCTAATGAAATTCTTTCTTCCCAATGAAGCATATTCTTAATTTTATCAACATTGGGCTCAGGTCGAAACATATCACTTATCCTACTATTCAATTTTCCATACAATGGTTTTTGGTCTGTTTCAGTAAGATTGAATATTCTATCAACATAATACTTCAATTTTTTAACATTTCCCGTTCCTATATTAAATATATCATTCTTGATATCACTTTCTGTTGCAAGTATCATAGCATCAATAAGGTTTTCCACATATAAATAGTCTCTATACTGCTCACATGAAGTAAGTTTGACTTCTTCCTTTTTTAAAATACTACTGATAATGTATGAAAATATTTTATGCCTCTCTTCTCTTTCTCCGAAAAGGCCAAAAGGCCTTATAGTTATAATTCCAATATCATTTTCCCTAGCAATTT
Source organism: Clostridium sp. DL1XJH146 (assembly GCF_054819755.1). Lineage (NCBI taxonomy): Bacteria > Bacillati > Bacillota > Clostridia > Eubacteriales > Clostridiaceae > Clostridium > Clostridium sp. DL1XJH146. The sequence continues at coordinate 6,925 of NZ_JBTVVN010000043.1, read as the reverse complement.
GATGCATCAATATTGTACCCGCTGCTTTTGTGCTTCCATAAATATTTAGTGGATATAAAGCATTTTTTTCATCTCTTGGTTCTTTACCTCCACCATACTCTGAACTACTTCCCATGTATATAATTTTTTCACATCCTGTAAAAATAAGTGGTTCAATAACGTTTAGAGAGCCATTTACATTAACATTCAACGCTTTAGCGTAATCATTTTTTTTAGAATTAACTCCATATGCTGCTAAATGATAAACAATATCCGGTTTTATCGATTTAATAATGTTTTCCACCATGTTTTTATCCTGTATATTAGCATAAAATATTTCTAAGTCTTTTTTGATATCTTCAATTTTCCATAAATTCGAATTTTCTCTTACTAAAATAGTTATATTAGCTCCCATATCCAAGAGTCTTCTTACTAGATGAGATCCAATAAATCCTGCCCCTCCTGTGATAAACACTTTCTTATTTTTAAAAAAGCCCTTGTTAATTTCCATTTCATTTCCACCTTCAATCTAACTTTATCAGATTTTGTGGATTTATTTTTTCACTTACAATATCATCAATATTAACTCCATGCTTAATTAAAATACCAATAGTTTTATTTATTTCTTTTAAATATGGTTTATATATATATTCAATTACCTCCTTACGGAAATCTAAAGGATTTAATTTCCATAAGTCGAACTCTCCATTTTTATATATTAATAAACTTCCAAAATGATATACTATTAGTTTTTCATCTTCTATATAAATATCGTTATTTTTATTACTTATATTAAAATTATTATTAAACACTACATTCCAAGGTGCTGCGTTAATACCTATATCTTTTACAACTTTTATGCTTTTAAATTTTTCAGGTAATCTTTCTAAATATTTTTGGTCTCCCCATCTATCTCCGTTTTCATCTCTTTTCTCATGACACCATTCAAAGCATTTATTTTTCCACCATTCTAAACATGGTGAACCATAATTATCTCTTCTAAAACCTAATAGGCCTGCTTGATAATATCCATGTATATTTTCTAATTCAGCATCGCCTCTCTGAGTACACATTAAGATTGAGTAATCCTTCCATTTATCAAATATAGGTTTTGGATTTTGAAAGAAAAACTGATCTGCATCTAGATAAACCACTGATTGTACTCCGTATTTTTCCATAACATATTTTATTAAAGGTGCTTTCAATGTCCAACAATATTCTGTTTCATTTCTGCTCTTTTTAATTGAATTTAACTGTGTATTATATTTTTCAATTTCTGATAATTTTATTAAAGTAATATTTTCGCTTTTTATCTTCCTCAATATTCTATAAGAAGTAGCATCTACACAACAAATAAATAATTGGAAATTATTTATTCTTTTTTTAAGGGACCTATATAATGTCAAAGCTTTTGCTAAATATTTCTTTGTTGTAAGTGTACAAAAAATATAGTAATCATCATACTCATTCATATATTCTCTTACTTTATTAAGTTTATAAAAGTTTTTAGCCTCATCTTTACTGTTATCAGAATAAATATGCTTTTCTAACCCATTTATTTTCTCATTTAGCCTATCAATAGTATTTCTTAGATCTTTTATATACACAGCATATATATCTTTCTTAATGATAGAAGGTATATCCAATCTACCTAAATTCCATAAATCAAACTCGTCCTTATTAAAAATAGAGAGGCATGCAAAATGAAATGCAACCAATTTATTTTTTTCTATATAAATAGAATTATTTAGATTCTCAATATTAAAATTATTGTTATATATCAAATTCCAAGGAGCAGCATTTATTCCCAAATTATTTGTTATCAATACATCTGTAAATAATTCTGGAAATTTATCAAGATATTTTTGGTCCGCCCATCTTTCATTTTCAGTATCTTCTATTTTATAGCACCATTCTATACATTTATTTTTCCACCATTCTAGAGCTTTTCTTCCTTCTATATCGTTTTTAAATCCAATTAGGCCAGCCTGATATATTCCATATTTCTTTTCTATACTGTTTCTATCTCTTTGTGGACACAAAAAAACACTTTTATCAGCCCACTCCTGAAATATTTTGCTTGTATTTGAAAAGAAGTAAATATCTGAATCACAATAAACAATTCTATCTAACTGATGCTTATCTAAAAGATACTCCATCATTGGGGCTTTTAGTGTCCAACAATATTCACTTACTGTTCTATCTTTTTTCGCATTCAATAATTCTGCTGTCTCTATTTCTTCTAATTTATATATTTCTGCATTTCTTAATTTTATTTTTGATAAAGCTCCATATACAACTTCGTCCATGCAGCAAATCCATAATTTAAAATCTTTTGAATTTCTTTTAAGTGATTTATACAGCGTTAAAATTTTTATTAGATACCCTTTACCAGCAAGTGTACATAAATTATATTTAGCCTTATATTCTTTTGTAGGAGTATATTCAGTATCTATTATATTTTGTCCATAGTCATATTGAGAGAAATCACATTCCTCATGATTATATTCATGAGGTTTACTTTGTCCACCCCACCTTTCTTCATATTCATTGTCATTTTCTATATACTGATAATAGTCTACATTATCTTTAAAAGAACAAGGTTTTATATCTTCATTATAAAAAACCTCTTCTTCATTAAAATCTCTGTAATCGTTATTAGATTTATATATTCTGTATTCTAAAGTTTCTGAAAGCTGGTTTATTACATCTTGAATATTTACATCCTCATTTCTAAGTGAGTTCATTATTCTATCCAAATCAGTTCCATTCTCACTTTTAACATAATTTAAAATCTCATTTAATAAATTCATGAGTAAATTCACATTCATTATAATCTTCTCTCCTTTCAATTTCACCAAGTTTCATTTGCAACCTTCAAATCCTTTAATGTATCTATAGCTTTCCAGTACCCATTATGTTTGTACACTGAAAGCTCACCTTCTTTTACTAATTTACGCAATGGTTCTTTTTCAAATATGCAACTATCTCCATCTAGATAATTAAAAATTCTTCTATTTAAAACAAAGAAACCTCCATTTATTAACCCATCAAGTTTTGTCTTTTCGTCAAAAGACTCTACTATGCCATCTTTAACTTTAAGGATGCCATATTGGCTTTTTCTTTCAACAGCTGTTACAGTTGCTATTTTCCCTTTTTCATTATGAAATTCAAGAAGTTTACCAATATTAATATTAGATAAACCATCTCCATAGGTAAGCATAAAAGTATCTCCATCAATATACTTCTCTATTCTTTTCACTCTTCCACCTGTCATAGTTTCTAATCCAGTATCTACAAAAGTAATTTTCCAATCTTTAATATCTATATCATCATGGTATTCTATTGTTTCTTTATTAAATCCTGTTGTAAAGCTAGAATTTCTCCATTTATAATTAACAAAATACTCTTTTATATTTCCGCCTTTATATCCAAGAGGAAGTATAAACTCATTAAACCCAAAATTACTATATGCTTTCATAATATGCCATAGAATGGGCTTGTCCTTGACCAATGCCATTGGTTTAGGCATTTCATCATTGCCACCTCTCATCCTTAACCCTTTTCCTCCGCAAAGAATTACTACTTTCACTAAAACCACTCCCAATTTTTTATAATTAGTTAAATAATATATAGCTACCTACTTTTATTCTATGAAATCTTAATTTAACTGTTACGACAATTTCATTTATAAACAAAAAAGAATAAAAGAAATTGAGTAAGTCAATTTCTTTTATTCTTAAAAAATATTTTATTTTACTTAGAAAGACATGCTTTTATATCATCTTCTGGAGTTGATATTGGTTGTAAATTAAATTTATCTATTAAAACCTGTAATACATTTGGTGAAATAAATGCTGGTAAAGTTGGTCCTAAGTATATATTTTTAATATCTAATGATAGTAATGTAAGCAAAATACATACTGCCTTTTGTTCATACCAAGATAATATCATTGATAGCGGTAAATCATTAACTCCACAATTAAAGGCCTCTGCTAGCGCAACAGCAATTTTCACTGCTGAATATGCATCATTACATTGACCAACATCTAAAACCCTTGGAAATGGTCCTATAGTACCAAGATCTAATTTGTTAAATCTATATTTTCCACAAGCAAGAGTTAATATTAAACAATCCTTTGGTATTTTTTCTGCTAATTCTGTGTAGTAATTTCTACCTGGTCTTGCCCCATCGCAACCGCCTACTAAGAAGAAATGTTTTACTGCTCCTTGTTTTACTGCATCAACTATTGCACCGGCATTGCTAAGTACGGCATTATGTCCAAACCCTACAGTTATTTTCTTTTCAGATTCATCTTCTGTAAAGCCTCCAAGTTCTAGAGCTTTATTTATAATCGGTGTAAAATCTTTTTTACCATTTTGTTCACAAATATGCGCAATATCAGGCCATCCAACTATACTTGTTGTATAAATTCTGTCTTTATAAGAATCTCTTGGTTTTTGAAGACAATTAGTTGTCATTAGTATACATCCCGGTATTCCATCAAATTCACGTTGCTGTTCTTGCCAAGCTCCACCGAAATTTCCTACTAAATGTTTATACTTATTGAGTTCTGGATAACCATTAGCTGGAAGCATTTCACAATGCGTATACACATTAATTCCTTTTCCTTCTGTTTGTATCAACAATTCTTTTAAATCCCTGAGATCATGACCAGATACAATAATAAATGGACCTTTTTTCTTTGTCATGCAAACTTCTGTAGGTGTAGGATTTCCATAAAGACCTGTATTGGCACCATCTAATAATCCCATACATTTAAAATTAACTTTTCCAAATTCCATACACAAATTAAATAAATCATCTACTGTCAAAGAATTATCCAATGTAGCTGCAAATCCTTTATAAAAGAAATTACTTACTTCTTCATCTACTTTACCAAGTACATGCGCATGATGTGCATATGCTCCCATTCCTTTTAGTCCATATATAAGAGTTTCTCTTAATGAACGAATATCTGCATCTAATTCTTGGTCATACATAATACCAGCTTTTTTTGCATCTTTTAGCATTTCTTCTTTTGATGCTGGCAATTTATAATTTACACAACAAGGTACTTCTCCTGACATACTTCCAACTTTACTTTTTAATTCTTCTTTAATCTTATCTGCTTTTTTTAAAAACTCTACAAATCTTTCAGGGTCAAAATTTACATTTGTTAAAGTTGCAAAACTTCCATCAATAACAAACTTACAAATTTCCTCGTCTATTTTTTCGCCTTTATCTAATATTTTTTGTCCGCAAAATCCTATTCCCTTCAATTGATATACCAATAAATCTTGAAGTGCTGCTACTTCAGCATCTTTGCCACAAACCCCAACTTTGGTACAGCCTTTACCTCCCACTGTCTGCTCGCATTGATAACAAAACATTGAATTTTCCAAATTAAATCCTCCTCTTTCATTTCTCTTATGTTTCATTTCATACTTTAATATGTTTTATCAATTTATATTTTCCCGTTAGATGCATATATTATTCTTTTTTATTATATTATTTAACCTTATGGTAAATAATACGACATTATTGGTTTTATTGACGAAATTATCTAACCTAGGTATAATGAAATAAAATTCTATGGAAAAGGAGTGTGTACATGTCAAATTTAGATTTCATATATAATAGACATAGCGTAAGAAAATTTAAAGATACAGATATTTCAGATGAGGATATTAATGAAATTATCAAAGCAGCTACATTAGCACCTTCAGGTACTAACTCTCAAAATTGGCACTTTGTCATTGTAAAAAATAAAGAAAAGATAAATGAAATAGCTAAAATAATAGAACAAAAACATGATAAATTAGTATCAAAATCTACTAACTTGGAGCTAAATAAAAAGTTTTCAAAATACCTTAAGTATTTTACATTATTCAAAAATGCTCCTATTCTAATTCTTGTATTCGCTGGACAATATCCAATTTTAGGTTTAGATGTTATGGAAGAAGCAGGCATTGACCCTGAAGAAATAAAAAATATAATATCTATGTCTCCTAGGATACAAAATATCGGAGCTACTGTTGAAAACATTCAACTTGCTGCTACTGCAATGGGTTACGGTGCTTGCTGGATGACAGGTCCAAATTATGCTGCTAGGGAAATTGCTGAATATGTTGATTTTCATAAAGAAAATTATACACTTGCTTGTATGGTTCCAATAGGTATTCCGGCTGACAGCAACTTAAAAAGACCAACAAGAAAACCATTAGAAGAGGTAATGACTATAATAGAATAACTTATGATTTTTAATTCAAAGACCATACTTAACTTATAAAGATAAGAAAGTGGCTGTTCTAGAATAATATCTGCTGCAGCCACTTTTTCAATATAATATTTACTAAAATATTATATTCTAATATTGTGCAGTTTTTATTTTTGAATTATCACTAGCTTGGAATAATCTTAAAACTAATCTTCTTCGCATATTTGATAGAATATCTTTATATTTATCATAATATATTATATTAATTAACTCATTTGGGTCTTCAATCAAATTATATAGTATTTCATCCCCATTGTTATCAATATAATATTTAAATTCTTTAGTTCTAACAGTAGAGGCTCTATATAAATTATTTGGTTCAAAAAACTCTGTCAATACCTCCTCTCTGCCTTTGTATTCTCGCCCATCCAACAGCTCTTTTATTGATCTTCCTTGTACAATATTAGGTATTTGAACTCCACAATAATCTAAAATAGTTGGAACAATATCCACGCCTTCTACTAACTCATCAAAAACAGAACCACCTTTTATTCTTATTGGATATTTAATAATAAACGGAACATTTGTAATGCAATCATGTCCCGGCATTCCTTTTTGTATTCTTCCATGATCTCCTAGATACTCACCCATAGCCATCAACCTAAGAATACAATTTTATTCCAATGCTTGATGGCTATTTTAATTTATACAATTGGAAATTAAAT
>NZ_JBTVVN010000042.1:0-26411 GCF_054819755.1 Clostridium sp. DL1XJH146 | reverse complement strand
CAATTGCAAATTGCAAATTGCACATTGCAAATTTCTTTTGATCTTAATTGTGCATTGATAATTGTGAATTGTGCATTGCTCTAAAACTATTCTTCCTCAAGTAACGCTTCATTAACTCTAGTTACTTCAATAGTTGGATCTTCTAGTAATGCTGCTAGTGAGTTTGAAATTGAAAATACATCTTCGTCAGTTGCTGCAACTTTTAGATTTGTGTATCTTTGTGTTTTGTACACATTATCTCCATCTTCATCCTTACCAGCATAATACTTCATCTCTAAAGTACTTCCTGATGGTTGAGAAACTACTGCCATAATATCACCCCCTTTCATCTGAAACATAGAGTGCAAAGTGCATTGTCTTTACCTATATATATGTAGTTTTTTATTTATTCCCTAATTTTCCCTAAAAAAATATAAAAAAAAGTATACCAAACAGTTTCTGCTCGGTATACTTCTATCATCAATACAAAATAACTATATTCAATTTTAATATCTTCTTTCATAAGCACTTTTAAATATAGAGTCTTCTATCTTATTATAATCTATTTTAATCATCTCTTTCCATAGTTATTTTGAATAAACCGGTTAATTCATTTATTACTATTAATCCCATATAGGTCTATTTTATGCAAACTAACGTTCTTTTTTTGAGTAAACAAAAACCCAACATCAAATATGATGTTGGGTTCTTTTAACAATATTTTTATATACAAGTTCTTAAATTTGTGGATTATTAACAAATTGTTTGTGCCCCCTTAGGGTTCTTCCAATTCTTAAATTAATAATACTTACACATACCATATCCCCCATCCTGAGAAGGACGGCATATAAATCCAAACTTTTTATAAAATTCTTCTGTTCCCTTTCTTGCCATAAGCATAACCAATGCATTTTCACCACAATTTTCATCTAAATAATTCATTAATAAACTCACTACCTTAAATCCAATACCTTTATTGTGATATTCTTTTTTTACCATAATATTACTTATAACGTATACCATAGCATCATCACCTACGATTCTACCCATACCAACTAATTTATCATTATCATATGCACACACACATAGAATTGAATTATTTAAACCTTTTATTGCCCATTCTTTATCACTAGACTTAAAACCTAACTCAATTTTGAGATTATTGTATTCCTTATAAGTTGGTACTTTATTTATGTATTTTATCAATGTCCATCAACCCCATCTATGCATATTTATACTTCATATTCATATTAATAGTATAATTATACATTATTTAAGTTTCAAGTCAAGTAAAAAAACAATTCAGTCTCAAGTTGTGAGGCTGAATTAATTAGTGTTCTAATTTTTAAAAATAAAGTTCGTCAGATTTGCTTCCAATTTTCATCGAAGTATTGTTGAAGATAAGTCAAACCTTCAATTAGTACTTCGGTACTGCTAGCATAGCCAATCCTAACGTACCCTTCTTCGATATCAGGTAAAAACTCATTTTCCCATCTTAAAGGTAGTTAATATGAGAGGTAATTCAAATAGTCCTATATATAATAATAATTCAGTCTCAAAGTTATGAGACTGAATTACTTAGTATTTGAATTTAAAAATATTTTTCCAACTCATCTAAACTCTCTATTTCAAAAATATCTACTAGTATTATATCAATAACTCTATCTGATAAATTCTTGATTTTTTTCTCATCTTCCTCAGTAATATTACCAAATTTCTTTGTAAGCTGTTTTATTAGTATTTCTGATTTTCCTTCTTTAATTCCTTCTTTAATCCCTTCTTTAATTCCTTCTTTAATTCCTTCTTCTCTTATCATTCTACCTATCTCTGTCATCTCAAACACCTCCTTAAACTTATTTTTACTTTTTTCATCTCCGAATTTTTCTAATAATGCATATAGTAATGTTACGCATTGTAATTTAGTATCACTATCTTTTATATTTTGGGCTAGTTCTATGCTTTCTATTGCTCTTTTGTCCCTATTTACGCTACCTTTCATAAGTGGTAAAAAACTTAATGATAATAAATCCTCATCTGTGAGTTTTAATCCCTTTTCTATCTTCTCTCTTAAATAATAGTATTTTTCATCTCCATCAATTTTACTCATATAAAATGGTTCAATACTGTATTTTATTGTACCTGCATCAATAAAATCATCCACTTTTTCAATATCCGCAGAATATATCACTATAGTTTTTACTTTTCTTTTATCTCTATAATATAACGAAGCATCATAGTACAAAAATCTCTTAATATCATCTTTCTTGTTAGTAGTCTGAAACTCAAAATGCAAATAATTATCATCCTCTGTATAAAATAAATAATCTGTAAAATTTGTTTTTATTTTAATGTTTTTAATCTCAGTATTGGCAGGAGCGATAATTTTAGTCTCTATATTAAAAAAATTTACTGCACTTTGCTTAAACGTCTCCATAGCACTTTTAAATATAGAGTCTTCAATCTTATTATAATCTATTTTAACCATCTCTTTCTATATTTTTTTGAATATACCGGTTATTCATTTATTATTATTATTTCCATATCGGTTTATTTTATGCAAACTCTTGTTCTTTTTTTAAATCAAACAAAAATCACGAAGAATAACAGATGGAAGAAATGCAACTACATATAATCTTAATGATGGAAAAAGACAAAAGGAATTAGCTGAATTCTTCAATCTTTATATTTATTTTTAAGACAACTTCTCAAATTTCTACATATATCGGGAAGTACCTGGTACCCTTCATGTTTTTTTGCTATCAGAAAAAAATAATGATATCAAAGCTTGTTTAAATAACTTAAAAAAAGAATATCAAACACTATTAATTTTTAAATACGAAATGGATTTAAGCTATAAGGATATAAGTAATCTACTAGGTATTTCAGAAAATATGATAAAAACTTATTTGTATAGAGCTAGAAATCAATTTAAAAAGATTTGGAGGGAAAAAAATGAGTGATAATTTTGAGGATTTATTTGATGATGAAAAATTAGAAAAATCAATTAAAAAAGGAAAAAGGAATTCAACAATAAAAATTATTATAATTTCTATAATAGTTGGAGTAGTTATTTTTGTAATGGGAATGTTTATTAATACAAAGATTTCTATGGAAATGAGCGAAAATTCATTTAATAACATTGAGACAATTACAAAACTTACCGTTCCAAAGGGATATATAAGTAACTCTATAGATATTTTAGGATTTTTAGGTGGCTCAGGCAACTATTCTATATCTAAAACTGTAGGAAATAAAACCGTTGTATTGAAAGAAAATATAAGTAATTTTGGTGTTTTTTCATCTAATGTTGTAAGCAGATATCAAGGTATAGGCATACATGCTTCAGATGATTGGCCAGAAAATTATTGGGAAAATGGTTATAGAAAAATGATTTTTTTCCATCCTGATATTGACTATAAAGAATACAAAAATGACTTAGCTTTATTAGATGAGGTCCCTGATGGAAAAATTATCGAAATGGGTATTTCTTTTGATAATAAATATAGTGTCTCTGAGGTGTATTCTTTATTCCCTGAAATAAATAAAACATGGATTTGGATTAATGCTTTTACAGATAAAGAAATGGAAGAATATAAAATGGAAGCAAATGAATATGACCCTAAGGCATGTTATATTGATGAATTTAATATTTCTGGAATTAGTATCACAGATGATTATTACTTATATAATGACACAGAAGATAAATATCAAGAATTATTAGATCTTCTTAAAACTAGTACTTATGCTAGACATAATGAGATTTATAATGAACTTGTAGAAAAAGGTAAAGAAAGTGCTGATAGCATCGAATGTTTAGGCGTAATTGTGCAAGGAACAAAGGAAGACCTTAAAGAACTTTTAGAAAACCCTCATATTAAAGCCTCTTCCTTTGGGGTTATTGTAGATAAATATTAAAAATAAAATAATTCAGCCTCAAAGTTGTGAGTCTGAATTATTTAAGGTTCGAATTTATTTTTTAGTATGGCTTCTTAAAATAATTAATTATAAACTTAAATGTTTATATCTCTCTAAATATTTGCCAATAAGTAGATGGCGTTACAGTTTCATTTATTGGTTGCTCTCCCTGTAAGATTTTATAGCAAGCTCAATAGCTCCACATATGCCCGCTGTTTGCCCAAGTTTTGGATAAACAATATATTCATCAATATTATTTAATATCTCATCACTATGAACATACCCATTCAATAACCCTGTAACATACTTTCTAATTTTAGGAAACAGCTGTACTTGTTGCATAACGCCTCCTCCAATTATTATCTTTTGGGGTGACAGAATTAAAATGTAATTGACTAATGCTTGTGCTAAATAATAAGCTTCCATATCCCAGGCCCTATGCTCACTATCTAAGTCATAGCCTTTCGAACCCCACCTTTCCTCTATTGCAGGCCCCGATACTAAACCTTCTAAACAATCTTTATGGAATGGACATTTCCCTTCATACCTATCTTCTGGATGTCTTCTTACAAATATATGTCCCATTTCCGGATGAATTAATCCATGAATTAACTCATTTTCTACAATTGCACCAGCACCTATACCTGTTCCAATAGTTATGTACAAACAACTATTTAAACCTTTTGCCGCTCCCCATTTTAATTCTCCTAAAGCAGCAACATTTACATCAGTATCAAAAGCCTTCTGTACATCAAAATGTTTATCTAACTCTTTAATTATGTTATAGTTTAGCCAACCTGGTTTTGGTGTAGTAGTTATTGAACCGAAATTTTTACTATTAACATCTAAATCTACAGGCCCAAAGGCACCTACTCCTATAGCATGAAATTCTTTATCTTTAAAATATTCTATAACATTTCCCATAGTTTCTTCTGGTGTAGTTGTTAAAAAAGATTTTTTTTCAATAATTTCACCCTTTTCATTTCCTACAGCACAAACAAACTTTGTTCCTCCAGCTTCTATTCCAGCAAATTGCATAGTACTCCTCCTTCCTTGTTTTAACCAAATAAATAATTATATATCGTCACAATTTTATTAATATTATTTTTGATTTAATATTTTAATTAATCACTTAACTTTTGACTTAAATCATTTAATAATTCATCAAATTTTTCTCGGCTCATTTTTCCAGTATTAACCATATAAATATAATCATATATATTCGGCAAGTATTTTAATTGAAGCATCTTTTTAGCAAAAGCATGCGCTGCTATTTCACTACAGCGATTAATATGAGCTTTACGAGTAAAAAAAGGAAGTTTAATAGTCACTATTTCATCTAGTTTTTCTGAAATTGTAAACTCCTCTTTGTGTTCAATAAAATGATAAAACTCATGACACAAATGCATATCAAGTGCTGTATCATAGGAAATATAATCATTACCTTGATATGAACTATTATCTGAAAATTCATTGAGTGATTTCGTATACATAGTCACGATAGTTTCTTTTTTATCTATAACAACATGCGCTCTAAACTGAACTCCACAATAACTATTTTTTTCTTCAGAATACTTAATGATAATTCCATTCTTTTTGTAAAGTTCTCTAATATTTTGTCCACAATACTTTTCGGCAAATTCCTCTCCACATTTCAGTGAATTTTTAATATAATACATATATTTTTCCTTAGGTATTTTATGAAAAAGCAAATCATTAGACAATTCGCATAAAGCAAGTAACTCATCACTCATTTTCATTTATATAATCTCCTATTCATAGCATTTATTTATATGCAACTGCAATTAATTCTTCTTCACCCTTCATAACTTCTGTTTCAACGTCTATAATAGAATAAAGTTGCTCTGATGTTTGCATACCTGTCAAATCAAGCATCTTTTCTTTATAAAAAAGAAAAACTTTTGGAATCGTTGCATTTGCATCTGAATAAGTTGTATTATCGTCTATAAAAGCATTAAATATCCTCTTTTGATCAGATTTTTTAAATTTAATATACTCTGCCTTTTCTTTTTTAAGACGTACCACTCCTTCTCTATCTATAATACAACAACTTTTTGCTTTCATTTTAATAAGCCCTAAAAATACTTTTTTAATTGTCTTTGATTCAAAAAGATTCCATCTTCCTGTACTATAAATATAATTTACTGTAGACTTATCTACAACTAAAGCTTCTGCTGAAATGCTTCTTAATTCTTCCTTTGATAATTCAGTCGCTTTTAAATTCTTCTTTCGTAGTTCTGTTGCCCCAGTTGCAACTGCTCTCAAAATATTTTTTTGTACATCTATTTCAATTGATACGTCAACAGTTTCTTCATTAGCACCTGATTTAACAATTTTTTCAATAATATCCGAACGAATTTCTTTAATATCTTTCTCAGTAGGATTCACAATAGTTCTTTCTAATTGTTCACGTACCATTGCTAAAGCCACTCCAATTGTTGAAATATACGGTGCATTCTCAGCTATTTCCCCTTTAAATCCAAAATGTTCTGCAAGTGGATTCACAACAACAGAAGCACTTCCACCTCCACCTACAAGGGTTATAAACTTACGATCTATTTCATATTCATTAATTAATTCATCAATAACTACAGATAATTTTTTTATTGCAAGTTCCATAACCTGTTTTGCTGCCTCTTCTCCTGTTATCCCAATATATTTCCCTAATGCATCCCATGCAACCTTTGTAGACTTCATATTTCCATATGCATAATCACCCTTAGCAACATATCCCAATAAATTTGATGCCCCTGCTAGCGTAAGAGAATATTCATTTCCATCTTGAGCTACAATTGTTACATACTCACAAGGGTCATCTTCCCTTGGGCTTACAAACTGTATAGTTGCCTCTTTAATAGAATCATCTTCTACAAAACACTCATAATTTTTACCTGCAATATGAGCACTTCTAGGTCCTATATCAACAATCTTATTATCTTTAACACGAATCATACTTCCACCTGCTACACCTAAAGTACGTACATCTAAAGATTGCAAATAAGTTTTGTGTCCTCCCACCTGTGCATACTTAATCATAACTTTTCCATTTTTAATAACAGAAATATCGACACTTGTTCCTCCCACTTCAAAGAATATTCCATCAGATATTTTTTCATACATTAAAGCTCCCGCTACACCCGCTGCCAAACCTGATAGCATAGTAAGTATAGGTCTCTTACGTACTTCATTAATACTCATTACTCCACCATCACAACGCATAATCATTAGACCAGACTTGATTTTTGTATCTATAACAGCTTGCTCAGTCATATTTGCTGTTTCTATCATTTTAGGAATAAGACTTGCATTAACTACAGCAGTACGAGTACGCATTTTAAGACCATATAACTGAGAAATTTCATGTCCGCCTGTAGCATATAATCCTTTTTTATTAGCATATTCTACAATTTTCAGCTCATTTGCAGGGTTGTCAACACTATAAGCCTCTGATGCCACAATAACTTCTAATTCTTTCTCAGTCAACTCATTAATTGAACTTTCTATTGTCTCATTATTTACATTCTTAGAATCGATAAAAACATTAGCTGATTTCAAATATTTACTTGGAGCTAATTCAATATTTCCTATCTTCGTTTCTGCCTTAGCACTCCTACTTTCTAGCCCTGTACCCATACCGATTATTCCTACAGAAGCCACATCACCCTCTAATAAAGCATTAGTTGCTTGAGTAGTACCATGTGCTATAAACTTCACATCATCTGGTTCAATATTATTTTCTTTCATAAGCTCTGAAATTATCTTTACTACACCAACAGCAACCCCTTCTTCATGGGTTGTTTGAATTTTCTTTTTTGCCATTACCTCATAAGTCTCATTATCAATAATTACTGCATCAGTAAATGTACCGCCTACATCTATACCTATTCTTACTTTTTTACCCATATAAAAACCTCCATTATCTATGTATATCTAAAAGGAATATTATTCCTTATTATTTTCAATTTAAATCAAACAGTGTATAGTCAGAAGTTTATTCCTCTATACACTGTTCTTAGTTTAATTACATTACAATAAAACTAGCTACAATCAATCCTACAAATGTTGATATTGAAATCCAAACTATTGTCTTTTTAATATAATCATTAACATCTGTTTTGGTAAAATCAGCAATCCAAACATTATGAGAGTTAGTTGGATCACATACTGCTTGTACATTACTATCTAAACGAAGAGCAACCATAGCTGCAATTGGATTCATACCTGCAGCTGCAAGAAGTGCAACAATACCACTACCTAATCCCCAAACATTTAATGGTCCTCTATATATTGCTAGAGGAGATAACAACCCAAATATTAATACAAACATAAGTGGGCTTGTAGGAATAATTGATTCAATAAGTGGTTGAAGAACGGTAGCAACTTCTGGAGCCATAACAGATTTTAACGTCATTCCAATACCGATCATAAGTGCTATTGCACCTGCTGTATCTTGTATTCCTTCTACAAATGAACTGGAAACAATCTGTATAGGATTCTTAGGTGTAGCAAGAATTAAAGAAAGTACTATACCTGCAAGGACAGCTGGAACAAGTTGTATACCAAATGCAAAAACAAGAATAACAGGAATTACTGGAGTAATAAGTGCAATGGTTCTAACATTTTTTTCTGGACTATTCATTTCTTGATTACCACCTGGCATAGCCCACGCTTTAGACGTTTTTCCACCAAACTTTATAAATACTATAAGCATAATAACTGAAACAACAATAAGTGGTATACCACAAAGCCATGAATAAGCAGTAACTGTTTCAATAGGTAAACCTAGAACATCAATATATACTCCTAGAGTTCCAACACTAAATGTTACACCAATACCATTAGAAAGAAGTAAAACTATACCACTAACAGCTGGACTTAATCCTGCCGAAATCATAATAGGAAGAATAATTGTACCTACAAGTATAATCATTCCAAGACCATTAGATGCTGAAAATATAATAGAACATACTGCAAGGAATGCTAACGCTATAGGTAAAGGCTTATCTCCGGCCAATTCCGCAGCTTTTCTAATAATTGTCCTTGTTACTCCTATTTTAGTAAGCATTTTCCCAAACCAGCCACCGAATATAAGTCCAGCAATTGCTGTACTCATTCTCATAGCTCCACCTTGAAGAATATCATTTGCAATTGTATACGTTTCTGAATCTGATGAAGTAAAAGGAATACCTGCAACTATAGCTATCCCTATAGCCATAATCGGTAGTGCTAAAATTGTTGGTATTTTTCTAGTCATCATAAGTACTACTAATACTAAGAAAATTGCTAAAATTCCGATAATTTGTAAAGTATTCATAAAAAATCCTCCTAAAATTTTTATTTATTTAGATAGACTCAAAGTCTAATCAAAATCTTATTTACCAATATTTTTAATTACACTTCTAGAAAAGCATTTTGTTCTTTTAGTATCTTTTGTATTTTTTTAACGTTTACATCTTTCCCACTTATATTTTGCTTAGCTGCTATTGCTGCCGCAACTCCGCATGCATGACCCAATGCACCTGCAGTTGGTGTAGTTCTTATAGCTGCTTGAGCTTCAAATGTTGCAGATACACATCTTCCTGTTATAAATAAATTATCAACTTCACCCGAAATCATAATTTCAAAGGGAATATTATAAAATGTGCCTGGCTCAGACATAAATACACTATCTGTTCCTTCACCATTTGGATTATGTATATCAATAGGATAAGCCGAATGAGCTATAACAGAATCAAATTCCTTACGCTCTAAAATATCCTTTGCTGTAAGAGTATATCTGCCTTTCACTTGCCTAGATTGTCTTATACCAATTGAAGGTCCTGTCATTTCTAAATGTGCATTTTCAAAACCAGCAACATATTTGCAAAGAAATCTTTTTAATTCTTCACATTGTATACGTCCTATTTTTTCAGCATCGCTTAAACTCCAAGGATTAGTGGGATCATGACCAATAACTCTAGTAGTATTAATAATAAATTCACCAGGCTGAGAAGTTTCAAAAAATAGAATATCTTCACGTGGTATTGAGATTTCGCCGGCTTCTTTTGCTTTTTTGAATTCATCAATAAAACCTGCTATTGAAAGAAATGATGTTTTATTCATTAAATCAATATTATTAACCAACCTTGGGAATTTTTCTGAATTATTATTTATATGCTCTCTCAATTTTTTTGTATCTACATTACAAAACTTCATATTCATAGTCATAGGCTGCATAGCCCCATCAAGTTCTCTTCCTTTTATTGTAGTGGCACCACTCCAATTGGCAATATCCCCATCACCTGTTGCATCAATATATACTTTACCTTTAACTTCAGATAGCCCATTTTTATTACAAATAGTAAGGTTTTTTATCTCTCCATCTTCAGCTTTTACCTGACAGACAGCTGTATGAAAAAGTACTTTACACCCCGCCTCATCCAGCATTTCATCTAATACTAATTTTAATCCCTCTGCATTAAATGGTGTTACGTAACTTATGTACTCTGTTGTATCTTTAATATGTCCAGGAGAATATCCTTTTTTAATTAAATTTTCTACAACTTCTCCCATTACGCCTTTTATAATTTGTTTATCGCCAGCATAGAAGGTCATCATAGGACCGACTCCACAAGATGTAAGTGCTCCGCCTAAATATCCAGCTTGCTCTATAACAAGTACAGAGGCACCACTTCTAGCTGCTGCAATAGCTGCTGTACATCCTGAAACTCCTCCTCCAGCAATAATCACGTCAAAGCATATCAAATTTTCTTGCTCAATCATTAAATATTTCCCTCCTCAAATAAGTAATCTTTATCTAAAGAATAATATTCAAAACTATTTTTGTAATTATTGATTTTTATTGATTTTTAGACATATCATACATTATTCTCTTGATGTTTAATATTCTTTATTAAAAATATAGTACTATAAAAATCAATAAACGTCAACATGTTTGATTGTTTTTTTTATTATCAATCAAATAATATCATAATTATGATTTTGTAATTACATCGTTACCCTATACACTTTCTAACATTATTTGCATTTCATTCATTATTATATTATAATGGCAGGTGAATATAAAAATTGTGAGGTAAAAAAATGGGTCCTGCAGTGATTGCAAAAATTATTTCTATGCAACAAAATTACACAATGAGTGAGAACGAAATAAGTCAATATATCATTAAAAATTCAGAATTTGTTGTATCTAGTACAATTACTACCATCGCTAAAGAAACAGGTACATCTGAAGCTAGTATCAATAGATTTTGCAAAAAAATTGGCTATAAGGGTTTTAATAAGTTTAAAATTGCCCTTGCTCAAGAAAATTTCTATAACAGCATCCAAAAACAAAGCACTCATAGTGGTGAAATAGGATTTATCGAATCTGTAACTATGGATTATCGTAAAATGTTAATGAATACATCTGCTATGTTGGATGAACCCACTGTATTTAAATCAGTAGACTTTATAAAATCTGCACAAAATATTCACATCATTGCACTATTTAACTCTTCATTAGTCGCATATGAATTGGAGTTTAAATTTAATCTTATAGGGATCCCTGCTAAAACACATACAGATGTTCTAGATATAAACATCAGTACTTCAAATATAAGTAAAAATGATTTAGCTATTATTATTGCACCTACAATACTTAGTAAAGATATTTACCAAGCTTTAACTTCTTGTCATGAAAGAGGCTCTAAAATTATTACCATAACTAGTTTTGATTCCCCTCAACTAAATGACTTAGTTGACTTAAAGTTTATAACCTCCGATAAAGTTACCGCCCATAACTCTAACTCTTTATCAAACAACTTAATGTTTTTATATGTTATCGATATAATTTACGGGGCACTTCTTAAAAGCGATAAATCATTATATAAGAAGAAACTAGACAGCGATACTATTATTAATCATCATCAAAAAATGAATAATTATATATATGAATATTAAAAACCTTTTATAAAACAAGCCTCCTTTTTCCCACTTTCTAGTTCTCAACCAAAATCAGTATGGAGTGAACTACCCTCCACTTACTTTCTTGAAGTGGGGACTTCTTGATCAATACTCCTAGTAGAGAACAAATAACCCTTTTAAGATTGGCAGAAATATGGGCGTAAAATAGGAGAAACGGTTCAAATAACTCTGTATATAAAAATAATCTAGTAGTGAGATTCACTACTAGATTGCTTGCATTTTAAAAGTATTTTCCCAAATAATCAAGGCTGAATTATTTAAGGTTTGAATTTTTTTAAATTAATAATACTTACACATACCATATCCACCATCCTGAGAAGGACGGCATATAAATCCAAACTTTTTATAAAATTCTTCTGTTCCCTTTCTTGCCATAAGCATAACCAATGCATTTTCACCACAATTTTCATCTAAATAATTCATTAATAAACTCACTACCTCAAATCCAATACCTCTATTATGGTATTCTTTTTTTACCATAATATTACTTATAACGTATACCATAGCATCATCACCTACAATTCTACCCATACCAACTAATTTATCATCATCATATGCACACACATAGAATTGAATTATTTAAACCTTTTATTGCCCTTTCTTCATCACTAGACTTAAAACCTAGCTCAATTTTGAGATTATTGTATTCTTCATACGTTGGTAATTTATTTATGTATTTTATCAATGTCCATCAACTCCATCTATGCATATTTATACTCATTATTCATATTAATAGTATAATTATACATTATTAAGATGGGGATTTCAAATAGATTTGTAAATAGGAATAATTCAGTCTCAAATTATAAGACTGAATTATTTTATACCCTAGGGGGTTTTGCGAAACCCTAGGGTTGAGCTTGCTACCCCTGGGGTCTTAGTCTGACTTTCTTCAAACTAATTTCAAATACAAATCTAATGTTCTATTTACCTCTTCCTTAACTATTTCTACAAAATCTTCATTACTTCCAGTAGTATGCGCCTTATCCAGTGCAGTATAATATTTAAGTCTCTTGTCTGTTTTTATAACTATAGGAGGATATCCATTCTTCATAAGTTCTAAATTCAATAATAATCTTGAAGTTCTTCCGTTACCATCAACAAAGGGATGAATTCCTACAAAAATTATATGAACCATTGCTGCTCTCTCAACGGGATGTAATTTTTGACCATCTGAATTATACCATTTTATAAAATTCTCCATTTGCTCTTTTATTAAAAATGGCTCAGGCGGCATATGTTGCGCTCCTGAAATCATAACATTCTGATCTCTATAATTACCAGCATATTCATCATTAATACCTTTTAAAACTAGTCTATGAATATTTTTAATTTGCCATTCAGTAAACTCTTCTTTATTTCTAACTATATTTTCAATATAAAGTATTGCTTCTCTGTGGTTTATAACTTCTAAATGTTCTCTTAAAGTTTTCCCACCAACAGTTATACCTTCTAATACAATTTTCGTTTCCATAAGAGTAAGTGTATTGCCTTCTATAGCATTAGAGTTATATGTCCACTCCAAAAGCAAGTTCTCTCTTATACTCTTAATAGTATATTCTGGTAACGGTCTTTTACTATCTAACAAAGTTTTCTTCTCATCTATCTTCAAAAACATTATTTCACCCCTACATTGGCTTCTAACAGAAATTAGAATATAATTTCAAAGTTGAAGTAGTTTATATCTCTAACTAAATTATACCCTATTTGTACAAGTTTAATCTACATGTAGAATATTTAGACCCCAGGTGTACTGCCAATAAATGGATGACGCTAGGAATTTATTTATTGGTTGCTAGAAATTATTAATCAAATATAGTATAATTTCATTAAATGAATAAAAATGTATAATTAAGTATTATTTTTATTGGTAGCTAACATTAATTTTAAGTTAGGAGAATAGACACATGAAAAAAAATGGGGATAGAGTTATTAAAGAAAATCAATCTTTTTATAAAAAATTATTTAGAGATAATCAGGAAATAATGCTTTTGATTAACCCGGAAACATTTGATATTGTAGATTGTAATTTATCCGCTTGTAACTTTTATGGTTATTCTTATGATGAAATGTTAGAATTGAGTATTAAGGATTTGAATATACTATCAAAAGAACAAATTGCTAGAGAAATTAATAGTGCAAAAACTGAATATAAAAATACATTCTATTTTAAGCACAGAATATATAATGGTGAAATAAGGGATATAAAAGTTAATTCTACTCCAATCAATATAGATAGTGAAAGTTTATTATTTTCAATAATTACTGACATAACTGCTAGTAAAATTCAAAGTGATAAACTTAAGATTGAAAATACTAATCTTGAAAATATTATAGCTCATAGGACTTATGAACTAGAAAAAACTAATTTAGTATTAGACAAAGCTAACAATTTATTTTCTGCTATTCTTGAAAGTTCACCCGAAATCGTTGTATTTGCCCTTGATTGTAATTATCGTTATCTTGCATTTAACAATAAACATAGGGACGCAATAAGGACAATATGGGGAAAAGAAATTGAAATAGGCATGAATATGCTAGATATTATTGGAGAACACGGAGACAATAAAAAAGCAAAAGCAAATTTTGATCGTGCTCTAGCAGGCGAGAGTTTTGTAGAAGTTGAGGAATTTGGAAATGAAAAACTTTCAAGGTTATATTGGCAAGATTATTGGGCCCCTATATTTTCTAAGGAAGGTAAAGTAACAGGGCTGACTTGTTTTGTTATGAATGTGACTGATAGAAAACTTGCTGAGAAAAAGATTAAAGAAAATGAACGAATACTACGTGAATCGCAGAAGGTAGTACGTATTGGTAGTTATATAAATGATGTAGTTAATAGAACATGGAGTAGTTCAGAAGAAACAAATAGAATTTTTGGAATAGATGATAATTATGAAAGAACGCAAAGAGGATGGTTAAATATAGTACACCCAGATTATCGAAGAGAATTTTTCCAATGTGTTTCTAAGTTTTATTCAGAAAAGACTCGATTAGATTACAAATGTAAAATAATTCGTTTTAATGATGGTGAGCAAAGATGGGTACATATACTTGGAGAACTAGAATATGACGAAGAAGGAAATGTAGTATCTATGCTTGGAACTATAGAAGATATTACAGAGCGTAGGGCTCAAATAATAGCTCGTACAGAAGAAAAAAAACTTTTAGAAACAACACTTAGGTCCATAGGAGATGGTGTAATTTCTACTGATAACAATGGTAATGTAGTACTTATAAATAAAGCTGCTGAATTCCTAACTGGTTGGACACAGGAAGAGTCAATAGGAAAACCAATCGAAGAAATATTTAATATCATAAATGAGATTACAAGAGAAAAAAGCAAAGGAATAGTTAGGAAAGTGCTTGAAAGCGGAAAGGCACTAAAATTAGTTAATAATGCTATATTGATTTCAAAAGAAGGTATTGAAAGGCATATAGAAAATAATGCAGCACCGATTATAAATGAAAATTATAGTATTTCCGGTATTGTATTGGTTTTTAGAGATATTACGGAGAGAAAAGAAAAGCAAAGAGAAATTTCAAAGTTAAGCTACAATGACCATTTAACGGGTCTATATAATCGTAGATACTATAATGAAGCTCTTAAAATAATTGATATTGAAGAAAATCTTCCTTTAACTGTTGTTATGGGAGATGTAAATGGTTTAAAACTTATAAATGATTCTTTTGGCCATGATATAGGTGACGACCTTATTAAAAAAGTAGCTAAATGTATGAGAAATGGTTGTCGTACGTCGGATATTATTGCAAGAATAGGAGGCGATGAATTTGTTATTTTATTGCCTAAAACTACTGAGGTAGAAGCAGAAAAAATCATAAAACGGATTAATAATTTTACTGCAAAAGAAAAAGTAGAATCTCTCAATATCTCTATTTCCTTTGGCTATGAAACAAAAAAAGACCCCCTTCAGAAAATAGAAAATATATTTAAGAACGCTGAAGACAACATGTATAAGGAAAAACTCTTTGAAAGTCCAAGTATGAGGGGAAGAACAATAAATGCTATATTAAGGACTCTTCATGAAAAAAATAAGAGAGAAGAACAACATTCCAACAGAGTTTCTATGCTTTGTGAGAGGATGGGTCATGCCCTTGGATTATCTGAATATGGGATTAATGAACTCAAAACCGTTGGACTACTTCATGATATAGGTAAAATTGCTATAGATGAAAATATACTTAATAAACCAGATAAACTCACCAGTAATGAATGGCATGAAATTCAGCGCCATCCTGAAATAGGATATAGAATTTTAAGTACAGTAAATGATATGTCTGATATAGCTAATTATACCCTATATCATCATGAGAGATGGGATGGGAAAGGTTATCCAAAGGGCTTAAAAGGAGAAGAGATACCTTTTATATCAAGAATTATATCTATAGCAGATACTTTTGATGCTATGACTAGTGATCGAAGTTATAGAAATGCCTTACAAACTGATGCTGCCATTGCAGAATTGCAAAAGAATTCAGGCACTCAATTTGATCCTGAACTAGTAGATATGTTTATTAAAAGAGTCACTTCAGGAGAAATGGGCTATATAAAATGATAGATAAAGCTATTAGCAAGATGATTTTTTATTTTGATGGAGATGTGCGGAGAATTAGAATGTTTGGATTCTAAAACTATGCTTACTTTGGAGCTTGCAGCTATATTCCATGATATTGGGATTAAAATTAGTGGGAAGTACCTGGTACCTTTGTGTGACAAACTCCTTTGGACCACTTGCTAGCTAAATGGATTGCGTTAGGAATTCATTTATTGGTTGCTACAGTTCCTAGTGTTTTGGCTGCTTCCGTTCACAAACCGAACGAAAATAGTTCGTTCGGTTTAATGTATTATGTTTGATTTCTAAATTCAAGAATAAAGTTCGTCACAAAGACCCCTAGTTGTTAATAACATTTTATTATTTATAAGAATCAAATAAATCTTTAACAATATAATATGACTGTTTTAGTCTTTCATGATAAAGTGGCAGATCCCATGTATCCCATTGATATAAATATGTGTCTTCTTTTCTTAAGCTACCTTCTTTAGGCTTTGGCATAGAATCAGTAACATTTGTTATATTTTCTGTTACAATGGCATTTCCATTTTCATCTGGCTTAAAGGTTAAAACAGCTAAATCTATTCCATCAATAATTTCACTTCCTGAAAGATCTTCCTTCCATAAATCCCCCATAATCTTGCGAGTACTAGGATCTTTAAAATTAAGTAACAGCCAAGGAATGCGAATTTCAATTTCATTATTATCCTCATCATAATAAAAATCTGATAAAGAATTATAATCTTCATGGTTTGGATTACCGATTCCATACATTAGTTTACCTGTTTCATAACTACTAAAAGGAATTACTCTATCTTGACTTGGTATATACATCTCTTTATTCAAGGCCAATCTAATATTATTAAAAACACCATTATCTTTTATTGATGTATTTTCTACTTTTGGTATCAAGTTTAGCTTTTCGCCATAATTATAATAGAAGGAATCATAGTAACTATCAACTAAAATTCTGGAGTTTTCCTTTCCATTTAGATGAATTATAAAATCACATCCCTCTTCGATTTTAATACCTGTGTTAAATGGAATGTTTGTATTTCCTTGATTGGACTTGGTATTTAATAATATTAATGTATTCATTTTAGTCCAGTCTATACTTCCACCAAAATCTTTATAGTCAATACGCAGATAAAGATATTTCTCATCACTAGTTGCGTATAAATTCTTAATAGTTCTTCCATCATCGTATCCATCATCAAAATTATTAATAGGCTTTAGATTTTCTTCAAATGCTTTATCTATTACTGCTTTTTCCCAATCATCTACTATCCCATCAATGCCTATCACTTGTTCTTTGCCAGGGTCAAAACTCATAAGTCCAAACTGCTGTTCATTAGTTTGGTCATTTGACCAATATGGTCTTCTATCAGGGTCATCATAATCCATAGTATTCCAGGTTCTTTTAAACCACTCATCCTGCCATGAGAATATAAGACCTCCTGCCATTTCTTCATCAACAATATTTTTAAATAATTTACTATCAATTTCACCCTGTTGTTTTTCAGAATTAAATCCTTGATTCATATTATAAACATTTTCATGAGTTTCTCCTCTTGAAGCTGGAACTCCAAACTCAGTAACTAAAATCGGCATGTCATGAACATTTTTCATCTCATTAATATAACCAGCATAATTATTTTTTTCTCCATCTTTATCAACATAATTTATATATTTTTCCTCATAGTTTAGAAAATCAGGATAATAAGGATATATGTGATACGATGCAAAAATACCTGAATAATCTTTTTCTGTACTATATATATGATTTGGATTTACTTCCACCAAATCTTCTTCCTCAGATGGTTCAGAAGGGTGTGTAAGTAAATCAGTTGTTACCCAATTGGTAAAACTAATAGGCCTTTGCCATTTATAATTTTCATACTCATAGTTTAGTGTGAATTCCATATTCTCCGCTAACCAAATTTCAAAAGGTGACGCATCTTTGGTGTAAATGTACTTCCCATTAAAGTCTTCTAAATTCTTGTTTTTTTCATTTGTATTTACTACCATATTAGGGTCCCACTCAATTCCTATAATCCATCCTATAACATACTGAGATATATCATATCTATAAACCCCGCTTGCATGACCTATAACTTTTTCAATATTAGCATTACCATTAATTACATCAATTGTATCTTTAATAGCCTCTTGAAAAGATATTAGGTTACTCTCATCAAAAGCATTTTGTGTTTCTAATAGATTTTCTTCTTCTATCCATACCCCATGAAATAAGTACAATGGTTCTTCAGCCTTTTCATTATATTCATAAAATGCTTCATAAAATTCAGGTGGGTGTACGGTATATATCCTAATAGAATTTGCATTCATTTCTCCAATATATTCAAACCATCTTAAGTACTCTTCTTTGGTTATAGCCGTTTCCCCTGGGAAGTATCCAGGTTTTGCTATACCCATATTTACACCTTTTATTAAAAAGTCTTCCCACTGATCATTTTTTAAAATCTGAATTTTATCTTTACCTACCATTGCTGGCACCTTAAAATCTACAACCGTCTTAATTTCTAATTGTTTCTGCTTATAATTTTTATCACTATAGAGTATGTCCTCTAAAATCGTATTCATCAAAGGAACATAGCACTTCCAATAAAATGCTTCTGTATCTCCTTTTACATCTAAACTAAATATTTTTTTTACTTTTTCAATTCCATAAACTTTATTTACTCCTCCTACTTTGTTATTATCTGCAAAGTCACCTGCAAAATAGTAAGAATTATATATGTATCGATTATTTCTTACAACTGCAGGAAAGGTAAGACTTATTCCTTTATCTTGTAAAATTCTTTTACCTTCATCAGTAACATCCAAGGTATATTCAGCCAAAACTTCAGATTCTTCATATGGTTCTAATATCTCAAACCAATAATAATATGGAATTTCTTTTTTAATTCCAAACTCTTTTTTGTATGGCTCTTTAAATTCTAAGAGAAGATTAGACTTTCCTATATGAATATCTTTTTCTAGTACAATGACTTCATCATATTCAGACACAAATATAAATCCAGAAGTATTAAATTCCCACTTACTTTCGTGCTGCTCTTCATAATTTTCGATAATCCAGTTAGGAACTTCTATTCCTTCAGTCATATCATTATAATATCTACCTATCCATCCACTCCACTGAACTCCAAATATATCTTCAATTTCTTCTCTTTCTTTTCTATCTGTTGGCGATGCCATTGTATTAAATTCACCAATTATAGTATTTCCATCTACTAAGCTTTTTTTTACTTCAGTCAGTTCTTCTGAATCCAATCCTCCATAAATTAATGTAGACCTATCCCCTTTTATGTCATCCATTTGGTAATCATCCTCATAAACGCCATAGGTATCAGCAATGTAAATCAATTGAGGATTAGTTCCTTCTCTCTTATATTCCTCTACTTCATAAGAATCCCCATCACTTGGGTAGTACCCAAAATAATCCTCTTCATATTTAAAACTTTCTTTAGTTTTACTATCATATATTTTATTATGGTTCAATACCCACATTAACCCTTTATGTTCTCTATAATCTTCAATAGGAACTGTTTTATCTATAATAACTGCATCTAGGTATTTTATAGGCATATCATGCCATTTCCATATTGGAAAGCTAATCAGTAGAATTATAGCTAAAATAACTAGTATAAAAATAATTCTAAGTAAAAATAAGATGCTTCTATTTTTCATTTATATCAACCTCTTATCGCTTCATTTTATGAATTATTAGCGAATCCTTTTCTCTCTATTTTCCCCCATGATCCATTACCTTTCAAAGAACTAATATATCCAAAAAATCTCCATAAGCTAACTATTTGTCTGAATCCAAAATTCTCTATGATAGAGTAAAATACTAAAATAACTAATTCTTTTAAACTTATATAGCTTAATTCTCTTTCTCCAATAAACAATGATGACATTGATATGAATATTCCTTGGAGTACTGTAGATAAGAAAAGTAAAAGCGCTATCTTAATATTAAGCAATCCAAAAATACCAGCTAGAAGTACCATTAAATAACCTTGAACTTCAACTAAAGGCCCCATCATCTCAAATATAAAAAAGTAAGGCATGGACACCATTCCAGCCCTTCCATATCTAGGATTTAAAATCATTTTTTTATGAAAAGTTAGAATATCTATAAGTCCCCTATGCCACCTATTTCTCTGAGATCTAAGACTTTTATATTCTTCTGGAACCTCTGTCCAACAATTAGCATTAAAACTATAATCTATTCTATACTTCAATTTCTTTTCTCTCATATGTCTTGATAGCCGTACAACAAGCTCCATATCCTCACCAACAGTATCTTTACGATATTTACCACTACTTGTAAGATATCCTCCGATTTCTATAACTCTATCCTTTTTAAAAACCCCAAAAGCACCAGATATTATTAATAAGCTATTAATCTTGGCCCATCCGATCCTTCCAGCCATAAATGCTCTTATATATTCTATCATTTGGAATCTAGCAATGGGTTTTTTAGGTATATTTATTGTAGAAATATATCCTTTATCAACAGTACATCCATTTATGGGAAAAATATTACCCCCAAGTGCTACAGCTTCCTTACTATCATCAAGTACTAGAGAAGCTATTTTCAATAGTGCATCACTTTCTAGTAAAGAGTCTGCATCTATTCCACAAAAATATTCTTTTGCAGAAATATTTATTCCAGTATTTAAAGAATCTGCTTTTCCTCCATTTTCTTTATCAATAACTACCAATTTAGGGTAAGATTTATTTTTATAAACTCCTCTTATTGGTCTAGTATTTATTTTATAATCAATAATATAATCTTGTTTTTCCAAATTAAAATAATCAATTAAAGTATTTAAAGTCTTATCTTTAGACCCATCATTAACTACTATTAATTCATAATCAGGATATACCAGATTCAATAGCGAATTGATACTCTCAATAATAGTAGCTTCTTCATTAAAAGCTGGTGCGATTATTGAAATTGTTGGCAGCATTTTTTCTTTAAATAAAAATCCCCTTTTTTTCAGCTTCCAGTTTTTTATTTGAGTTGAAACACCTCTAAAAGATAGAATTAATAATCCAAAATATATAAGGTTTATTGCAAAAGAGTAATAAATCAAATAGTAATTAAAATCTACAATATAAATTTTTATTTGCTGCAAAAAAGTCTTTGCGAAAATAATATTGTAATGACGTAATATATATATAACTGGAAATATTAAGAAAATAAAAATCAGCAAACTATAAAGAGTAATTATTTTATTTTTTTCAAATTGTGAATCTCTTTTTGAAGAACTA
Organism: Clostridium sp. DL1XJH146; assembly: GCF_054819755.1. Taxonomy (NCBI): domain Bacteria; kingdom Bacillati; phylum Bacillota; class Clostridia; order Eubacteriales; family Clostridiaceae; genus Clostridium; species Clostridium sp. DL1XJH146. The sequence continues at coordinate 4,653 of NZ_JBTVVN010000042.1, read as the reverse complement.
ACATAACACTTTTCTTTATCAAGTTTTTCTAAAATTCTTGGTTCTAAATAATAACAATAATCAGTATAGATTTCTTCATTTTCTCGTCCTGCTTCTCTTATTATAGAAACTATTTTATTCTCTAGCTCAATATTCTTATTATTATTCAAAAATACAATAATGTTACTATTCCTTTTAAGAAGAACTATCTCCTTAATTATTGTATGCAAATTACTTTCTTCATTTGTATACAACTTTAATAGTAAGTAATCCATATAATAAGATAATGTTACGCATAATCCATTTCTTATAAAAACGTTTGTTTCATTATTTAGTAAATTAATAATCAAATCTATTAATCTTTTATTGCTATTAATAATTTCATTTATTGCTATAATAATATCCTTATCAATTTCCGTTCCATCGAGTAGTGTAGTCAATTTAATTAAATTTTCTCTTGAGCTTACCTTTGATAATGTTTTAATTGCTATTTTTTTAATATTTTCATCTTCATTTTTATAATAAAGTGGATTATCAAGAATCTCATAATAAAAAACCGAAAGAGATTCCAAAGCTGTATACAGTAACTCCTTCTTTTGTTTTTCTGGATAATAATTATATTCATCATTCATTAACTGACTAATACTATTTAATAGGTAATCTTTTAAATTTTGCGAAGGATAAATTGATGCAAAATAAAAGAATAATTCTTTTATTTCAAATTCCTCCCTATCCTTTAATGTAAATAAGTGCTGATTTAAATCCTCTCCAAACTCACTAACTAAAACATTAACTCTTTCTCTAAACCATTTAGGGGCTCCAACTACAGACTCTACTATACTAGATATTGCGCTTTTATAATTTAATATACATAAAGAATTTATCATATATAGCTTTACTCTATAATTTTTTTCTTTTATTAATGCATTTTTTAAGGCTCTTTCAGTAATTTCACTATCTAAGCCTCCAAGGCAAACAGCTGCATATGCTCTTTTATATTTAGAAAATGATCTTAATTGTTTAATATACTTATTACTAACTTTTTTTACCTCAATATATTCATCTATTTCTTTTTTAGTTTGCGAGTATAGTAATACCCTCTCTCTTATATTAAAATATTGCTCCATTAATCTATTTTTAGTGATTTTTGTTGTTTTAGAATTCTTTTCTTTTATATCTCCTATCTTATATTTTTGTTTTTTCTCAATATAATTTTCTTTTAAATAATCAATGATGTTTTTATCGTCAATAATCTTTTGCTTTTGCTTAAGTTTATTTATTAAAATTTTCATAAATATTAATAAATCTAAAATAATAAAAATTAATAATATTAGCAGAACCAAATCAATACTTAGATTCATTGAGATAAGCTCCTTTGATTATTTTCTTTACTACTCCAACAACTTCTGATATTAAATAGGGCTTTTTAAAATAATAATCCACATCAAGTTCAAAGGCTCTTTTTACTGTTTCTTCATTTTTTTGATGCGACATAAAAATGAATGGTATTGCCTTTTGAGTAGAGCTTGATAACATTTTTTCTCTTATTAGAAATCCTTCAATTTTAGGAATCATTATCTCTGAAATAACAATATCTGGCTTTGTCTTTTCTAATATTTCTATAGCTTCATAACCATCCATTGCTGAAATTACAGTGAAATTCTCATATTCAAAAATAGTTCTTAATACATCAATGTTTATAATGTCATTATCAATAACAAGTATCTTTCCAATACTTTGATCATATTCGGAAATATCCGAGTTACTTAAAACAATATTCTTACCTAGCATTTTTGCCTTATTTATCCTTACTTCAGCAGCTCTCAAGAATGATTGAGCTAACTCATTTTCCAAAATATCATTTCTGTTAATAATTTCGTCAAAACTTACGAGTCCAATTGAAACAGTAATGTTTTCAATAAATATCTTAGATTTTTCTACTCTGTTTCTAATTTTTTCTGCAAAATCTATAGCTTGGTTTTTATTATTACCGATTAAATAATAAGCAAAACTTGGACCTGTTTTTTTAAAAATAATATGATTATCTTTTTTCATTTCTTTTAGGATATATGATAGCTTTTTAATTGTATTATCGCCTTCGGTATTGCCATATTTATAATTAAATTGAATCATATTATCTATTTCAATATACATTAACACAGAATTTTGTTTTCCTTTTTTGATAGATAACTCTTCTATATTTCTACTTATATAATTCATAAAAAAGTTTTCATTATAAAATCCTGTTATGGGACATTTAATTAGTTTTTCTTCTGTTATTTTAATATTTTCATTCAATTTTTTATTAATATCCTTTAATTTATCATTTTCAGATATTAATTTATTCTTTTCTTTTTCGAACTTTAGAATTTCAGATTTTAATATTTTGGGTTTTGAAATATCATACTCCTTAATTAATCTATTTAATAAAGGCTCTATCACAGTAATCCATCTTATACCTTTTTTGTTGTATATTATTTCAAAAAAATTATCCCATAATTCAATTCCTGAAAAATCAAAATCCTTAATCGCTAAATTATTTGTATCTAACTTAATCCCAGAATTCTTAAATATTTCCCTTATTTCTTCTGCTTCAAAAACAGCATCGTATCTCCTAAGTACATCATTACACAACATTAAATATCCACCATTTAATGTAAGTTCCCTTTTTATAGAGTTCAAAAAAAACCCACATTGAAGATCTCTAAGTACTTTTATGTAATCTTTTATGTTTTTATTAATTATTGAGCCATGCTGAGATGCAATCATAGAAATATCCATACTTAAAAATTTCTCCATGACAGGTCTTATAATTTCATTACCTGGCATATAATGCTCATGAAATATTTTCATAGCTTCAATATAATTCTCATTTGCATATAAACTCCACTTATTAGATATAGCTCCAAACAGGTCAGAACTAAAAAGAATTTTACTTTTTCTATCATAAGTAGCAATAGCTCCTGGAAAATGTAAATATGGAGTAGGTATAAATTGAATATTTCTACCTGATTTTAAATTTAAGTTGTAATTTTGTTCGTTTACAATGTATTCCTCAGAACTTATGCCATAATGAGTTGCAATAGTCATAGTTCTCCAATGAGTTACCACTTTAGCTTTTAATCCAATTTTTTCGAACAAGGGTAATGCTGAACAAATATCTGGATCTTGATGACTTAAAATTACATATTTGATTTTTTCAAGAGGTATTAAACTAATAACTTTCCTATAAACCTCTTCAAAATCTATTGCTGAACCAGGATCTATAAATACTGCTTCATCTTCATCAATTATCAAATATGAATTACAATTAAGTCCTTTGTTTACTTTACCACTACCTATCCAAAAAATTCCCTCATTTATTTCAATTGTCTCCATAGTCTTATTCATATTTTTTAGCCCTTCTTTTATAACAATCTATTTTCTTAATTCTAGTTATATTTTAACAAATAAAACAACTTATTGCATGTTTTTTCTATTCTCAAGAACTTTAGCATATAAAACTTTACTTATTATTACAACTAATATCATAGCATTATATTTTATTGTAAATAGCACAGTTAAACCACGAATTATCATTAAGTATGATATTATTATAAGTGTTAGTAATTATTCTAAAAAGAGGTGTACATATGATTAAATTTACCAAATTAACCATTTGCTTAATGCTTGTGATTTTATTACAATTCTTATTTTTATCATGCTCATATTCAAAAAATCCTAAATCTATCAATGATGAAAAAACGCTAGCTACTTGGCTATGGGATACCTCTATCATAATTGATTCTCCTGATATTATTCTTCAATTTTTAAATGATAATAATACAACAACATTATTCCTGCAAATAGATAAAAACCTTGATAAAGATTATTATAGAAAGTTTATTAAAAAAGCAAATGATTTCAATATTTCTATATATGCTCTAGATGGACACCCTGAGTTTATATACACAGATAAAAGCGAATATCAACCATTCTTTGATTGGCTTACAGATTATCAGAATACCGCACAAACTAATGAAAAATTTCAAGGTATTCATCTTGATGTTGAACCGTATTTACTAGAAAAGTGGGAAGAAAACAAAGATGAAATAATACCAAATTATCAAAATTTAATTTTGGATGCAACTGAAAAAAGTAAAAACTTGAATTTAACAATTGGTTTTGATTTACCTTTCTGGTTTGATTCAATTACGTTTGAGAATAACTACGGCGTAGGTAATTTAGCTGAATTTGTAATTATGAATTCTGATGAAGTAGCTATTATGGCTTATAGAAATTCTAGTGATGAAGTTATCGAGTTATCTAAAGATGAAGTTATCTATTCTGAAAACTATAAAAAGAAAATATTTATTGCAGTTGAAACACTACCCTCAAATGAAGGCGCTTTTATAACATTCTTTGATAAACCCTTAAGTTATTTTAATGCTGAATTAGAGAAAATCAAATCAGCATATATATCATCTGATGCCTTTAATGGAATAGCCATTCATGATATATCAGGTTGGATGGAACTTAAATAAAAAGGAGAAAAATTATGCTACTATGTTCACAAAATAAAAAACGCAATATAAGGGGTTTAAAATGAATAGAGAAGCAAATACTATTGGTACAAGTGGACTAGCTGGTATAGCTCTTACTTTAAATCATGTATTCCAATTTCCAGTAGGGAAA
>NZ_JBTVVN010000041.1:0-26729 GCF_054819755.1 Clostridium sp. DL1XJH146 | reverse complement strand
TTGGTGACCCCTAGGGGAATCGAACCCCTGTTACCGCCGTGAAAGGGCGATGTCTTAACCGCTTGACCAAGGGGCCAAATAATTATATGTCGTTTGCCAATGTATTTCCTGCGTAACCCGACGAAGTTTATAATACAATAAATTTAAAGCAATGTCAACATATTTTTAAATTTTTTTTTGCTTTTTAATTTAAATCCTTTGGTTTATTCCTAAACTTTCCATTATAATAAGGGCTGTATCTTCAATTGCTCTTTTTGTAACATCTATTATCTGACATCTAAGTCTTTTCATAATTCTTTCTGAAAATTCTAGTTCTTCAAGAACTCTTTCTGCATTGGCATATTCAATTTCTCTTTTTGTATGATTATAATCAGCATTTAATCTATTAATTCTATGTTTTCTTATATCTATTAATTGCATAGGATCTATAGTTAAACCAATAACTTTTTTTCTATCTATTTGAAATAATTCTTCTGGAACTGTAACTTCTGGCATTAAGGGAACATTAAGAGCTTTAATTCCTTTGTTAGCTAAATACATACATAGTGGTGTTTTTGATGTCCTTGATAATCCTACTAAGACCACATCAGCATGTTTAATACCACTATTATCTTTACTATCATCATATTGCATAGCAAATTCCATAGCTTCTATTTTTTTATGATACTCCTCGTCAATTTTCCATACAGCTCCTGGGTCATAGTTAGGAAAAGTCTTAATTATTCTAGATACAGTACCAATACAAGGTCCTAATATATTAACTATTTGTATGCCTTTCTCAATACATCTCTCTACCAAAAATTCCCTTATTTCAACCAATACAATAGTAGACACAACCATGCAATCTTTAGAATTATCTATACTATTAATAAAATTGTTTACATCCTGAAATTCTTTAATGTATGGAACTCTCTTAACATTTATAGGATGATTAAATTGATTTGCTGTTGCTCTTGCAACTAGTTCTGCTGTTTCACCTATAGAGTCAGATACTGCGTATATTTTTAACATAATAACGCCTCCAGTTTTATTTTATATCTTTACTAATTAATTTCAAGTTCCATATATAATGCGTCCTCTAATGGATTATATATATATGGACCTATTTCTTTAAAACCTAATTGTTTATATAGATCAACTGCACTTTTCATTGAAACTAACGTATCTAATCTCATGATTTTATATTTTTTTTCTTTTGCTTGCTCAATAATTTCTCCTGCTAGTTTTCTACCTACTCCATTGCCTCTTTCTTCTGGTTTTACATATAATCTTTTCATCTCACAAATATTATCTTCTAATTTTCTTAGGGCTATACACCCTACTGGCTTTTTATTCTGCATAGCTAATATAATTGTACCATATGGTTCCGCATATTTACCTGGTAAAGTTTTAAATTCTTTATCAAAATCTTGAAAATCTAGTTTAAATGGAAGTGATTCTACATACTTTAAAAATAATTCTCTTACGCTATCTAAATCTTCTCCTTTTGCTTTAATTAATTTAATATCTTTCACTTGATTTCCTCCTTTATCCAATGACTTTCACCTACTGTTATTACTTGTCCAATTAAATCAATTATTTTATGAACACATACAATTTCATTGTTTTCTTTATTTATTTCGCTTAAAACTTTAATTTCTTCACCATATTTAGTTTCTTTTTTATAATTAATTTTTAATTTAGTCAATAAATAGCCTACTACAATTTCTTTTGGTACACTTTCAATCATCCATGCAATATATTTTTCATTATTTACATGTCCATTAGTATCAATATCCCCATATCTTATTTTAAATGTAATTGAATTATCTATTTTCTTACACTCTCTAATTTTATCAAATTTCAGAGGTCCAACTTTTTTATCCTCTATTTGATACTGCTCAAGCATATTATCTGGTATACGTATAGGTCTCATATTTTTAATATCTATTTGACCCCATAGTGATTTTGCATTAACTAAAATATTTTCTTCTAAATCTCTTATTTCAAAATTTCTATAAGCATAAAATTTCTTGGCTCCTACTGGTTGAGTTCTTACTACAACCTTATCCATATACCTAGGTAATTTTGTTATTTCAATTTCCCATTTTAATATTACCCACGCAAAATTATTTTCTTTTAAATAACCAATTCCTATGCCAAGTATTTCGCTTTGATAAGCAGCAATATCATTAAAAAAATCTATTGTATTTGTTATTTTAGCTCTTTTATATAGGTCTACATCGGAATAATGAATATCAAATTCTTTTTCTGTAATAACTCCACTCATATTTTATCCCCCTGAAATACATATGAAATAAGACAGCGCAATAGCGCTGTCTTATCTTTAGTAGTTGATTTATGCATTTAATGCATCTAATAATTTTTGTAAATCCATTCCATGAACCATTGCTGCTTCTTCTATAGATTCACCTTGTGCTGATGGGCATCCAACGCACATCATACCAAATTGCATAAGAATTTCTGCTTTTTGTGGAAATTGTCTTACTAATTCCCCTATAGTCATATCTTTAGTAATCATATATATGCCTCCTATTATTTTATGTTGTTAGTAACATTAGATTTTTCTAATGTTATTTTGATTATACTTATAAATAGCTTCTTTTTCAACATTTAATTTATTTATTAGTATATATTTTATTTAATTTACTAATAATGGTATTTTAATTATTTCTATTTCTATTATATTATTTACATATCTTAATTTTTACAATAGAATAAATCTATAAAAACTATTTATAAGAATATTTTTTATAGATTTGTTTGTATAGAAAACTCATACTTTACTTCACAGAATTATTAAGCTAATAGCTTTATTCTATAAATATTAATATAGAGATTAACAATATTTTAAAACATATCTAGTAATAACTAGCTTATAAAAGGAGATGTTATTTTGTATCATGATTTACTCATAATCGGAGGTGGTCCTTCAGGTCTTACAGCATCAATAACGGCAAAAGATCTGGGCATAGATGTGGCCATCATCGAAAAAAATTCTCGTATAGGTAAAAAAATATTAACTACAGGAAATGGAAGATGCAATTTAACAAATCGTAATCTTACTAATGAGAACTATAATAGTAGCCTTTCTTCTTTTCCTAATAAAATAATAGAAAACTATTCGCCATCAACAATAGAAGATTTTTTTTCTTCTATTGGTTTAAGTATTACTACGTTGGACGAAGGCAAAATGTACCCTATGTCGCTACAAGCTTCATCTGTAGTAGATGTTTTTTTGATGTCTATAGAAGAGAGGCAGATTCCTGTATATTGTAATCAAAATATTATTAATATAAGTAAATCAAAAGAAACTTTTATTATAACTTGCGGAAATGAAGAGAAATTTACATGTAGTAAACTTTTAATTTGTACGGGTGGAAAATCTTATCCAAAAACAGGATCAGATGGATCAGGGTACCTACTTGCAAAGAAACTTGGACACACTATAATATACCCAAAGCCCGCTTTAGTTCAATTGAAACTAGATTATCCAAAACTTAAGTCAATTTCAGGAGTAAAATTTGATGGTTTTGCTTCATTATTAGTAAATAATGATCTCATTAAAAAAGATTTTGGTGAAATTCTTTTCACAGATTACGGGATTTCCGGTCCGCCAATACTACAATTAAGTAGACCTGTTAGCCTCGAAATCTCTAAAAATAGCAACTTACAATTAGCTATAGATATGATGCCAAATTATTCTGAAAAAGATTTATATGCTTTTCTTGAAAATCAATGGGGTGTTTTTTCATATAGAAGTATATTCCACTCCTTAATTGGCATTATTAACAAGAAAATTATTCCTATAATCTTAAAAGATGCAGGTATTGGAGATATTCATAAACCTTGCTGGTCTTTAGAATACCAAGAGAAAAAAAATTTACTTAAACTCATCAAAGAATGGAAATTTAAAATCACTGCTACTAATGGTTTTAACAATGCTCAAGTAACTGTAGGAGGAGTAAATGCCTCTGAGGTAAATTCATACACCTTAGAGTCTAAAATCACTCCTGGGCTTTATCTTGCAGGAGAAATACTAGATATAGATGGTGATTGTGGTGGCTATAATCTCCACTGGGCATGGGCCTCTGGCATGCAGTCTGCTAAAAGTATAGCTTCTTCTCTTAGAGAGTAGCTATATTTTAAAGAACTCTTAATTTTTAGACATTATTTTTTTGATAATGTACAATTTACTCACTCTTAACAGTATTATCAAAAAAAAGACCACTAAGTGGTCTTTTTTTTAAGCTATTATTAAATTTCAGATATTTTCATAGTTTGATCTCTTTTTGGTCCTACAGAAACAATTGAAACTTTTGTATCTGTAAATTGTTCTATTCTCTTAAGATATATTTTTGCATTTTCAGGTAATTCATCATAACTTCTTGCATCTTCAATTTTTTCATCCCAACCATCAAACTCTTCATATATTGGTACACATTCAGCTAAATCTTCTAAACTTGCTGGGAAGTAATCAATTACTTTACCATTAAATTTATAGCCGACACATACTTTTATTTTATCTATTCCTGCTAAAGTATCTATTTTAGTAACAGCAAAACTAGTTAATCCAGAAATTCTAGCTGAACTTTTTAAAATAACTAAATCAAGCCATCCACATCTTCTTGCTCTACCTGTTGTAACCCCGTACTCATGACCTTTTTCTCTAATTAAATCGCCCATTTCTCCTTCTAGTTCAGTTGGAAATGGTCCCTTACCAACTCGAGTAGTATATGCTTTAGCTATACCTACTGCATTAGTTATCATTGTAGGTCCTATACCTGTTCCTGAGCATACACCACCTGCTGTTGTATTAGATGATGTAACATATGGGTATGTACCTTGATCAATGTCTAATAAAGTTCCTTGAGCACCTTCAAATAACACATCTTTTTTACCTTTAATATTATCGTATATTATAACTGAAGTATCGCTTACATAATCTTTTAATATTTCAGCGTATTCTTTAAATTCTTCTAGTACCTCTTCATACTTTAAAGTATCTCCACCATATAATGAAATTATTTTATTTTTATCTTCTATGTTTTCTTTTAGTTTACTTTCGAAAACTTCTTGATGCATAAGATCTGAAAATCTTATACCACTTCTCTCTGCTTTATCTGTATAACAAGGTCCAATACCTTTTTTAGTAGTACCAATATCATTTTTACCTCTAGCTTGTTCTTTCAAACCATCTAAAATTCTATGATACGGCATTATTAAATGAGCTCTATCACTTATTTTTAATTTTGCACTATTAATATTAATTCCTAAATCTTCTAAATACTTCATTTCTTCTAATAAAGCCTTTGGATCTACTACTACACCATTACCTATTATATTGATTTTATCATCGTAAAGTATTCCTGATGGTATTAAGTGAAGCTTGTATTCAGCCTCCCCTACCACAACTGTGTGTCCTGCATTATTTCCGCCTTGGAATCTAACTACTACATTAGCATCCTCAGCAAGATAATCTGTCATTTTACCTTTACCTTCGTCTCCCCATTGAGCTCCAACTACTATAAATGATGACATAAAAAACTCCTCACTTCCATCATGATTTTATATTATTTATTATTATTTTTATCTGTAATATCCCTTGCAACAACAACACCAGTGACAGATGCTTGCATTAATCCTCTTGTAATTCCTGCTCCATCACCAATTGTATAAAGATTTTCAATTTCTGTTTCAAATTTCTTATTTGTTTCAAATTTACTTGAATAAAACTTAACCTCTACTCCATATAATAATGTATTTTTACTATACAAACCTGGAGCTAAATTATCAAAGGCTTTTAGAGCTTCGACTATTGATGTTAAATGCCTTTGTGGTATAACAAAACTCAAGTCACCTGGAATAGCTGATTTTAGTGTTGGTACCGTAGTCGATTTTTTTAGTCTTGAATCGTTTGTTCTTCTTCCATTAAGAAGATCTCCTAATCTCTGAACCATAATCGGTCCACCTGTTAACATATTCCCAAGTTGTGCAATATATTTACCATAATCAATAGGTTGATTAAAAGGCTCAGTAAATGTTGTAGAAACAAGCATTGCAAAGTTAGTATTTTGTGTTCTCAATTTTTCTTGAGAGTAACTATGTCCATTTACAACAGCTATCTCACCATCGTAGTGTTCTTCTGAAACAACTCCACCTGGATTCATGCAAAAAGTCCTAACCTTATTATCAAAAGTATCAGAAAAATATACTAGTTTAGCTTCATATAAATCCTTTGTTAAATGGTCCATAATTGCATTAGGAACCTCTACCCTTACCCCTATATCAACAGCATTATTTTTAGTAAAAATATTATGTTTCTTGGCTTCATTTGTCAGCCATTCTGCACCACCTCTACCTGGTGCTACAACAATATAGGTTGCTCTTGCTTCTTCAATTATTTCATTCTTTTTAAATTTAACTCCCACAGCTTTTTTATCTTCAATTATAAGTTCTACAGCTTCTGTAAGCTCTTTAAACTCTGTATTTGTTTCATTTATTAAATGCACATACATACCCTTCAAAACGTCATAGGCTAATTCTGTACCTAAATGCCTTACAGGACATTCTACTAACCTTATATTATGTTTACTTGCTTCATATTTGATTTCTTCTACTCTATCATTATTTAAACCATGAATCGTGTCATTTGCTCCAAACTTTAAATATATATTATCACAATAATTTATCAATTCCTGTGCATTATCTTCATCAAAATATTCTAATATTCTTCCACCTACTTCAGGTGCTAATGATAGTTTACCATCTGAAAATGCTCCGGCACCTGACCATCCAAATGTAATACCACATGGGTTACAGTGAACACATTTACCTGTTTTCCTTGCTGGACAGTTTCTCTTTTCAATATTTCTTCCTTTATCTATTATCAAAACTTTGTATTCTGGGTTTAGTTTTGTGATTTCTAGTGCTGTAAATATTCCTGCTGGACCAGCTCCTATGATAACCACATCATAATTATTATCCACATTCATCCCTCCCATAACATAGTAACAGACAAGAATAGTAAAATCAATATAGCTAACGAATGTTTTTGTGTTTTTATTGCTTAAAATTCGTTATTTCATTTTTTCATTAATTTTTAATTTGATTATTATTTTAATTGTGCGGACATAATATAGTAGTACCTGCAATAAGTAATTAAGGAAGTGATCTTATAAATATTCCAAACATATTAACTACAATTAGACTTATTTTAGTTCCAATTTTTATTTTAGTATTTTTTTCACCTATGCAAAATAATATTATTATAGCAATTTTTATTTTTCTAACAGCAGGTTTTACAGATATAGCTGATGGGTATATTGCACGAAGATATAATCTTATTACCGTATATGGTACGGTTTTAGACCCTTTAGCAGATAAATTAATGCTAGTTAGTGTTTTAGTTTGCCTTGTTATTAATAATTTAATACCTCTATGGATATTACTTTTTATATCTATAAAAGAATTTTTTATGATTTCCTCTGGAATAATTCTATATAAAAATGGCAAAGTAATATCTTCTAATTTTTTTGGTAAAATATCAACTTCATTATTCTATTTATCAATAGTACTACTTATATATAATAATCAATTGGGCTATAGGTTTTTATTAATAGCTATTCTTAGTTCATTAATAGCATTAATAAATTACATTATTATTTTCTTAAAATCCCATCAAATTGAGTAATTATAAGCCTTAGGGCTCTTTTTTAATTTTTCACTCTGTTTTAATAGGTTATTGACATTGGATATGAATAGTATTATATAATATACCCTATTTTTATAATGGTACTAAAAAATGTATTGTATTAATATACAAAAAACTATATTATAATAATAATACTTTTTGTGATTATTTAGGAAGGAGGATTATTATATTGAAAACTAGAAAACAGCAATTGAACAATGTTAAAAGAATAATTGTAAAAGTTGGAACATCAACACTAACTCATTCTACCGGTCTATTAAATCTTTCAAGAATAGAAAATATAGTTCGTCAGCTTGCAAATATTCATAATAGTGGTGTAGAAGTCATTTTAGTTACATCAGGCGCTATCGGTGCCGGTATAGGTAAATTAGGATTAAAAGAGAGGCCTAAAACAATACCGGAAAAGCAAGCTGCAGCTGCTGTTGGACAGGGTGTTTTAATCCATATGTATGAAAAGTTTTTATCTGAATATGGAAAAATAGGAGCACAACTTTTACTTACTCAAGAGGATACTTCAGATAGAGATAGGTTTTTAAATATTCGCAATACTTTCTTTGCTCTTTTAGATTCTAATGTTATTCCTATCATAAATGAAAATGATGCTATAGTTGTAGATGAGATAAAGTTTGGAGATAATGATACTCTATCGGCAATGGTAGCCAGCGTAGTTGATGCTGATTTACTCATCCTACTTACAGATATTGATGGTCTATATGATAGTAATCCTTGTGATAATCCAAATGCAAACTTAATCTCTACTGTAGAAAATATTGATGATAAAATAGTCGCTTGTGCAAGTGGCTCAAATTCAAAATTAGGCACTGGAGGTATGACTACAAAAATAAAAGCTGCTGAAATAGCTAGAGCTTCAGGAATTCCTACCATTATTGCAAATGGACAGGATAAAGATGTATTAAATAAAATAATGGATTGCAATAAAATCGGTACTTTATTTATCAAAGAAGAGAACCATCTAAACGCTAAAAAACACTGGCTTAAATTTAGTACAAAACCTAGTGGAACTGTTCTCATAGATAAGGGAGCACAGTATGCCTTAGTTAAAAAACATAAAAGTTTATTACCAAAAGGAATAGTATCTGTTGAAGGTATATTTAATGAAGGAGATATAATTTCTGTCTGTGATCTCGATGGAAACGAAATTGCTAGAGGTCTTGCAAATTATAATTCAAAAAATATTAATCTAATTATGGGACTTAATTCAGACAAAATTGAAGAAAACATTGGTTTTATAACCTATCGTGTTGTAATTCATACCAATAATATGGTGCTTTTGTAAAAGGGGGATTATTTAATGAATATAGAACAATATGTTACCGAAAAAGCCATGATTGCAAAACAAGCTTCAAGAAAAATGGCTACAATTGATACTAATACAAAAAATAAAGCGTTATTAGCTATGGGGCAAGCTTTAATTGATAGAAAAGGAGAGATTTTTTCATCAAATAAATTAGATATGGATAATGGAATTAAAAACGGACTTTCTAAATCTTTACTAGATAGATTACTTATAACAGAAGCACGAATTAAAGATATGTCTTTAGGACTAAATGAAGTTGCCAATCTTGATGACCCAATAGGTGAATCTATTAGAATGTGGAAAAGACCAAACGACTTAAAAATCAACCAAGTAAGAGTTCCACTTGGAGTTATTGGTATTATATATGAAGCTAGACCTAATGTTACAGTTGATGCATCAGCATTATGCTTGAAGTCTGGAAATACTGTCATTCTTAAAGGTGGAAAAGAAGCTATAAACTCTAATATTAAAATTGCTGAAATTTTAGAGGAAGAAGCTATAAAATCAGGATTACCAAAAGGTTGTATAAATTTTATTGAGCAAACTGATAGAGAAGCTGTTAATGTTTTGATGAAATTAAATAAATATGTTGACGTTTTAATCCCAAGAGGAGGAGCTGGACTAATTAATGCGGTTGTAAATAATTCAACAATTCCAGTTATTGAAACAGGCGTCGGTAATTGTCATATTTTTGTTGATAAAACAGCTTACTTAGAAAATGCTGTAGATATTATTATTAATGCAAAAACTCAAAGACCAGCTGTATGTAATGCTATAGAAACAGTATTAATTCATAAAGAAATTGCTGAGAAGTTTCTTCCAATGTTAATACCTTCTTTAAAAGAACTGGGAGTAGAAATACGTGGTTGCAATCAAACTTTAAAGTATATTTCTTCAATAAATAAAGCTACTGAAGAAGACTGGTCAACAGAATATCTTGATTTAATTTTATCAATCAAAATTGTTGAGGGTATTGATGAAGCAATAGACCATATTTACAAGTATAGTACAAAACACTCAGAATCTATACTAACTAATGACCACAGGAATGCAGAAAAATTCTTAGCTGAAATAGATTCTGCTGCAGTATATATAAATGCATCAACTAGATTTACAGATGGTTCAGAATTTGGATTTGGTGCAGAGATAGGTATTAGTACCCAAAAATTACATGCCAGAGGTCCTATGGGATTAAAAGAACTTACTTCAACAAAATACTTGATAAACGGAAATGGTCAAATAAGATAAAATAATAAGGACTGCTAAATAGCAGTCCTTATTATTTTAATCATCCCATAATTCTTCTGTTTTTCTCTTAATTTCAGCTTGTCTTCTTTCAGTTTCTTTATAATCAATTTCAATCACATCTTTAATTTTTAAAACTTGTCCTTCTTTTAACCCAATAGGGATTATATTCATTGGTATTTTAGTAATTTCTCCATTATCTAACTCAACAATAGCAAAATTCCCTTCAAATCTATCTATAATACCCTTCATATATAACTCTACAACTATTCTATAATAGTTTCTCCCTCTTCATCTTCATCTTCATCAAAATCCGGACTTTCTATAAGAAGCTTTTCATCCTCTTCATCTTCTTCTACAGTTGTAATCATTCTACTGCTACCTTTAAACATTGCTCCTTCATTTATTGATATTGAAGCAATTTCAATATCACCAAATATTCTTCCTGTTGTCATTATTTCTAATAAACCCTTACAGTTAATATTGCCTTCAACTTTTCCTGAAATACTTGCGTTAATAGCTTTAATATTTCCTTTTATGTACCCTTGTTCTCCTACTATAATATCTGTTTTTGTAGTGATATCTCCATGAAATTTTCCATCAATTCTAATAATACCATTTGAATTAATGTTCCCTTCCATACTTGAAGAAACCCCTAACACTGTATCAATTGTACCAGCACCTGTTGTTGAAACATTTTTATTTTTCTTTGATGATGAAAACATTTAAATACCTCCTTTTAATAGCTCTATTGGATCTATTGGTGTGTTATTTAATCTTATTTCAAAATGAACATGTGGACCTGTTGATCTTCCTGTACTTCCCATATAGGAAATAAGTTGACCTTTTTCCACCCATTCACCTTCTTTAACAACTAAAGATGAGTTATGACCATAATAACTAACATATCCATTTTTATGATCAATTGCTACTAAATTGCCATAGCCAGAACTTACTCCTGATTGAATAACATATCCATCAGCTGTAGCTACAATTTCAGTTCCTGTGCTATTTGCGATATCTACTCCTGAGTGGAATTCGCTTCCACCCCCTGAGAAAGGATTAGATCTATATCCAAAATAACTGGTTATATTTCCAGTAGCAGGCATCAATGTAGGAATTCTATCATTGTCTCTCTTAACAGCTTCTACATCATCCATTATACATTTTAAATCTTCAATCTTTTCATCTAGCTTTTCTGGTAATTGTGAGTAACTAAGATCTATAATTTCATCATTCATCTCACCATACGTAAGTTTTACTATTTCAATTTCTTTTAAGTCATTTGTGCTTTCCATTTTTTCCTGTATTTGTTTTTCTAGTTCTTCGATTTTCTGTAATTTATCTTTGATTTCATCCTCTACATTATGATATTCGCCTAATTCTTCTTCTTTTACTTTATTATCATCAGTTAATCTTTTAACATTAGTTTCAAGTGAATCCATATTTTTTAATTCTTTTTCAGCATTTTTCATATCTATAAACAAAAATACTAAATATACAAAAAAAACTATACTAATAATTAAAAAAGCTCTGAGAACCCATTTAGATACTTTGAGATTCTTAACTTTACCATATTTACCTGGTATAATCATTACAGAATATTCATCACATTTTTCTGTTTTTTTCCTCAGACTTGACACTTTAATAACCACCTTTATCCTCTGTAGACATCAACTTATATTATAATCAAAAATATGATAAATATTACTCTTTCTTTACAATTATACTATTAATCGAGTTATATTTCTACTTTTTTAACAAAATGCCTATAGTAAAAATAGCAATTTTATGATTTTTTATTGAGTATATCCTCTAGTAAGTCTGGATAATCAGTTATTATTCCACTAACACCATATTGTACCAACAATTTCATATGTTCTTGGTTGTTAACTCCATAAGCATTAATACCTATACCTTTATTTTTAGTCTCTTTGATTAAATCTTTATCCATAATAGCATAGAAATAAGGATGTATGTAATTAGCTCCGACTATTGCTGCATACTTATATGGCTTATATATTCCTGATACATACAATAATCCCGTATCTATATTCTTATCAATTTCTATACATTTTCTTATTGCATAATGATTAAAACTCGAAATAATAATCTTTTTTTCAACTTTATATTTATATATAAGGTTGATTACTTTTTCTTCTATATTTTTATATTGAACTATATTATTTTTCAATTCTATGTTCAAAATAATATCTTCTTTAGCTATTATTTCTAATAATTCTTCTAAATGTGGTATTTTTTCATTCTTAAATTTTTCATCATACCATGAACCTGCATCTAACTCCCTAATTTCCTTATAAGTTAAATCTTTTACAAATCCAGTTCCATTAGTTGTCCTATCAACTTTCTCATCATGAATCAAAACAAGTTCTCCATCTTTGGTCAAATGAACGTCTGTTTCAATTCCTGTTGCTCCCATTTCTATTGCTTTTAAAAAAGAAATGTTTGTATTTTCCGGGAAATATCCTGATGCTCCTCTATGTGCTATATTTTTCACCAATGAAATCATCTCCATTTTTTAATATATAGTAATTATATCATTATTCTTGATTTATTTTACAATGCTATGTTAAATATATATGAATTTTGTGTTTATGTTTAATAAATTCAAACCATTTTGATCAAATTTAACTTCTTTTATTTTTAACTATTTTGACGTATAATAAATAAAAAAGGATGTGTCTATATGGAAATAAATGAACTATTTGAATACAAAAACTGGGCCGTTGTTGGCAGTGTTACAAAAGAAAATAAATATGCTTATAAAGTAAAAAAAGCTCTGGAAAAAGCTAGTTTTAACACATTTGGCATTTATCCAACTGATAAAACAGGTGTATCTTTTAAATCAATGAGTGATGTACCTGACAAAATTGATTGTATTGATCTTTGTATAAATCCAAAATTCGGAATTGATTTTATGAAAGAAGCAAAAAAACTTGGTATCGATAAAGTTCTTATTCAACCTGGTGCTGAGAGTGATGAAATTCTAAGTTACTGCAAAGAAAATAATATTACTGCAATTGAAGGTTGTGCTTTAGTTCAACTCCGTTTGCTTTACAATGTAAATATTAACGAATTATAATTCTATAAAACTAATATAGAAAACTAAAAAGTGAAGTGTTTAATTGACTGCTAAATCAATTCACACTTCACTTTTAATTTTGTTTCTTTTAATGTTTTCCTGTTACATTATAAATTATCCATCCACCTATATTAGTAGCATGGTCTGCCATTCTTTCTAAATACTTTGCAATAAATAGTAAGTAAGTTCCTTGATCCACAAATTTACTATCTTCTTTCATCATTCCAGTTAATTCTTTAACTATTTCTGCAAAATAAGCATCTACAATATCATCTTGTTCCATTACCTTTTTAGCTTTTTCAACATCTAGTTCAATATAACTATCAATTATTTCATTGACCATTTTCTTTGCTTGCAACGCCATTTTAGGAATATCTTCTAGTGGCTTTTTATATGGTGTCCCCGCTAGTTTTATAGTATATTCAGAAATATCTGCACAATGGTCTGCTATTCTTTCTAAATCAGTTATCATTTTAAGTGCAGAAGCTACCATTCTTAAATCACTAGCTATTGGTTGTTGAAGTGCTATTATTCCTATACATTCAGACTCTATCTTTGCTTCTAGCGCATCTATCTTATCATCATTTATAATAACTTGCTTTGCTAACTTAATATCTTGATTTAGTAATGCTTCAAGCATATCATCAATTGATTGTTCTATTGCTCTTCCCATTTCTTTTAAACAAGCGTTAATATGTTTTAACTCATTTATAAATTCTTGACGTATAACCATTTAAACCACCCTTTCTTTTATTTATCCAAATCTTCCTGTAATATAATCTTCTGTCCTTCTATCTCGTGGATTACTAAATATTACATTTGTATCATCAACTTCTACTATTTCTCCATGTAAGAAAAATGCAGTTCTATCTGATATTCTACCCGCTTGTTGCATATTATGAGTAACTATAACTATAGTGTATTTTTTCTTAAGTTCTGCAGCTAAATCTTCTATTTTTAATGTAGATATTGGATCTAATGCTGATGTTGGTTCGTCCATTAGTAAAACTTCTGGTTCTGTAGCTAATGCTCTTGCTATACATATTCTTTGTTGCTGACCACCTGATAAACCTAATGCATTTTTCTTTAATCTATCTTTAACTTCATCCCATATAGCAGCATCTCTTAAACTTTTTTCTACAATTTCATCTAGAATTGCTTTTCTCTTTATCCCATGAGTTCTTGGTCCGTATGCAATGTTGTCATATATACTCATTGGAAATGGATTTGGTTTTTGAAATACCATACCTACTCTTTTTCTTAACTTAATAACATCTACATTACTATAAATATTTTCATTATCTAATACTACATCGCCTTCAATTCTGCATCCTTCAACTAAATCATTCATTCTATTTAAAGTTTTTAAGAATGTAGATTTACCACAACCTGACGGTCCTATAAATGCAGTTATTTTTTTTTCTGGTATTTCAAGATTGCATTTTTTTAATGCTTGAAAATCTCCATAGTATAAATCAAGATCTTTTATCGAGAACTTACTATTCTTCATCTATTCTTCCTCCATTTTTAGAATTATTTCATGATATTTAAATATAATACTAATCTATAATTTATTTAGTTTATTCAAAGCTTTAGCTGCTCTATTTGCAACAAAATTTATTATTGCAACAAAAACTATAAGTACTGTCGCTGTAGCAAAAGCTTTTTCAAATGAAATCCCTTCTTTTGCCAGTAAATACATGTGAATAGCAAGGGTTCTACCTGAATCTGTTATTGCAGTTGGCATTCTAGGAACCATACCAGCTGTAAAGTAAAGTGCTGCTGTTTCACCAACTACACGACCAATACTTAAAATAATTGCCGCTAAAATACCAGGTATTGCAGAAGGTAAAATTATTCTTACTATTGTCCTTAGCTTAGTAGCCCCAAGTCCATAACTGCCCTCTCTAAAGCTATCTGGTACTGATTTAAGGGTTTCTTCTGTTGTTCTTACTATTGTAGGAAGAATCATAATACTTACTGTTAAAGAACCAGACAACAAAGAAAATCCTAATCCTAAAACTGTGTTAAAAAATATCATACCAAACAATCCAAAAATAATTGATGGAATTCCCGATAAACTTTCAGTACAAAAACGTATCGCTCTCACTAATCTACCTGGTTTAGCATATTCTACAAGATAAATAGCTGCCCCTATACCAATTGGAGTTGCTATAAGTAAAGATAGCAAAACAACATATAAAGTACTAACTATCATAGGAAGTACTCCACCCTCTTCCCCTTTTGGTGAAGTGGATAAAAACTCCCAAGTTATTTCTCCTACACCATTTATAACAACGTATCCTATTATCCATAGTAATACCCCTACTGTCAAAGCTGTAGACAGATAAATTAATCCCATTATTACCTTATCCTTAGTACTTTTTGCTGATTTCATTATCTATCACCTGCCTTGTTTGTTAAGGAATTTAAAATAAAGTTAAGTATCATAATAAATATAAACAATATAACGCCAGTTCCAAATAAAGCTCTTTCATGTATACCAAATGCATATGCCATTTCAAGTGCTATATTTGCAGTCATAGGCCTGAATCTATCAAATATAGAGGAAGGTATTTGAACAGTATTCCCACAAACTAAAATGATTGCCATAGTTTCACCAATTGCTCTACCAATACCTAAAACAACACCTGCTATGATTCCTGATTTTGCTGCTGGGATCATTACCTTGAATATAGTATGAATATGAGAAGCACCTAAAGCTAATGATCCTTCTTTATATTCTTTTGGTACTGCTCTTATTGAAGTTTCTGTAATTGTTATTATTGTAGGTAAAACCATTACTCCTAAAATAAACCATCCAGCTAACAAACTTGAACCCGAACTTCCACTACCTGGCAATTTATTTATTAATGGAACAATTACTATAAGACCAAAAAAACCGAACACTACAGAAGGTATTCCTGCTAATAGATTAACTGCAGGCTTAATTATTTTTGCCATCCAATCTGGTGCCAATTCTGCAATAAATACAGCTGTTAAAACCCCTATGGGAACACCTATTACTATTGCCCCTAATGTAGCATAAACAGATCCTATAATCATTGCAAAAATACCAAAAGTATCTGCTGAAGGTTTCCACTCCATGCCAAACAAAAAATCAAAAATACCAATTTCAAAAATAGCTGGACTTCCTTTTGCAAATATAAATATAGTAATTGTAAAAACACTTAGTATTGCAATACTTGCACAAAATAAAAAAATGTACTTCCAAACTAATTCTATAATATCTTTTTTCTTATTTGTTGAAAGGTCAAAACGGGAGTTTTCTTCTTCATGTATTAACTCAGAATTTATAAGTGTTTCCCCTTTTTGCATTTCATCCCCTCCTGAAATTATTTAAAAATTCTAATAATAGCTTTACATCAATAATGGGATATGTATTAAACTGTGTCTAATACATATCCCTTGTTCCAATTTTTACTGCATCATTTGTTTTATCATATGTTTAATTGTATATTCAATTTTAATTTACTATTTTACTGGTATATAGTCTTCAGCTACCATTTCTTGACCTTCTGTACCTAATACATAATCAAGGTAAGCTTGTGTTTCAGCTGATACTTCTCCTTTAGTTACCATTAATAATGGTCTAAATATTGAGTAATCTCCTGACACTATATTATCTACTGTACATTCTACTTCATCTATTTTAGCAGCTTTTATAGTATCATCTAAGTATCCAAGAGAAACATATCCGATAGCTACTTCATTACCAGCTATAAAAGCTTTAACAGCTCCGTTACCATCTTTAATTTCAGCTGTATCCATAACTAATGATCCATCTTCACCTTCTAAATCAGTTAATTCTTCAAAAGCTCCTCTAGTACCAGAACCATCTTCTCTACTTACTACTAAAATTTCAGTATCTGCTCCGCCAACTTCTTTCCAGTTAGTGATTTCACCTTTGAATATTTTAGTAACTTCTTCTTTAGTTAATCCTTCTACTTCATTTGCAGGGTTCATTACTACAGCAATACCATCATAAGCTATTACATGTTTAGTTAATCCCCAGCCTTCTTCTTCTTCTTTTAATTCTCTTGAAGCAGTACCTATATCAGCAGTTCCTTCATTAGCAGCTTTAATACCTGCTGAAGATCCAACCCCTTGAATATCAACTTTGATTCCAGTTTCAACTTCAGCAAATGCATCTGCTATTTCTTGAGCGATTGGTTGTACAGTAGTAGATCCTATTATTGCTACTGTTCCTTCTAATGATGTTTCTTCCGCTGTGTTATTTGATGTATTATTTGCTGTGTTATTTGCTGTGTTATTTGCTGTGTTATTTGCTGTGTTATTTGATGAGTTTCCGCAACCTACAACCCCAAATGCTAAAGACATTCCTAAAATAACGCTTAATACTCTTTTTTTCATAATTTAATAATCCTCCCGAAAAATAAATTTCTAATTTTTTTTATTACAATTTTTATTAATTTGCTTCTATAAATAATTTAACATTGTTATGTTAAGACCATATTATCTCCATGTTAAATCCATGTTAAGCTATCGATTTATTACTAATTCGTCTTTTTAACTTATATTCCCCTATTTTTATTCAAATAATACTTTTTCACACAAAAAAAAAGCCCAAAACGCGGACTTTTTCTTGCAATTTTCTATTCTTGATGAACTATATCTAATCTACCAAATTTACTATATTGTCCTAACCAAGCCAATTTTACTGTTCCAGTAGGACCATTTCTTTGCTTGGAAATTATACATTCTGCTACATTTTTATCCTCAGTTTCTGTATCGTAGTATTCATCCCTATAAAGGAACATTACAAGGTCAGCATCCTGCTCTATAGAACCTGATTCTCTTAAATCTGATAGCATTGGTCTATGATCAGCTCTTTGCTCTGGTGCTCTAGATAGCTGTGATAATGCTATTACAGGACATTCCATTTCCTTTGCTAAAGCTTTTATTGAACGTGAAATTTCTGATACTTCTTGCTGTCTACTTTCCGTATTACTACCTGACATAAGTTGAAGGTAATCAATTAGTATCATATCTATACCATGTTCTATCTTAAGTCTTCTACATTTAGATCTCATTTCCATTACAGAAACACCTGCAGTATCATCTATATAAATTCTTGCTTCTGCCATAGGACCTGTAACTCTTCCTATTCTCGCCCAGTCCTCATCTCCTAAATCTCCTGTTCTAAGTCTTAACATATCTATATTTGCCTCAGCACTTAAAAGCTTTATAGCGAGTTGAGCCTTAGACATTTCAAGAGAAAATATAGCTACACTTTTTCCTTCTCTAAAAGCCGCATGTTGAGCAATATTTAATGCAAAAGTAGTTTTACCCATAGATGGTCTTGCTGCTATAAGAACCATATCTCCCTTTTGAAAACCTGAAGTTTTAGCATCAAGTTCTGGAAACCCTGAAGGTACCCCAGTTGTTTTACCTTTATTAATGTATATATCTTCAATATCTGTAATACCTTTTTCTAAAACAGTATTTAAAGCTTCAAAATCAGATGATGACCTATTTTCAGATATATTAAAAATTCTTTTTTCAGCTCCATCAAGAACAGAAGGAACATCATCTTGTTTACCATAACTCTCTTCTATAATTTCACTAGATGCAATAATTAACTTTCTTAGTACTGATTTTTCTTTTACTATCTTTACATAAGAATTCAAATTCATTGTTGTTATAACTGAGTTAAAGATTTCTGTTATATATGTTATTCCTCCAACAATATCTAATCTTTCTTTTGATTTAAGATGTTCAATTAGTGTTATCATATCAACAGGAATATCTTTCATATACAATTCTATAACAGACGTATAAACAATCTTATGAGTATCTCTATAAAAATCTTCTTCTTTTAATGCCTCAGCAGCATTTACTATGGATGTTTTATCTTTAAGCATACACCCTATAACAGTCTGCTCTGCTTGAATATTATGAGGCAGGCTTCTTAGCGGCGCATCCATATTCATCTCTCCCAAAGTTTATTTATTTTTTAAAAACAATTTCAAGTAAATCCTCAATCTTATCAATTGATATTACTTCTATGTCGTCTAATCCCTGTGGTATTTCAGCATTGTTATCTTTTGGGATAATTACGGTCTTGATACCTTTTCTTCTAGCTCCATATATTTTCTCAAATATTCCTCCTACAGGTTTCAATTTTCCTCTTAACGAAATTTCCCCTGTAACTGCAATATCTTGTTTTATTTTTCTATTAGTAAGAGCACTAATTATACAAGCAGTTATTGCTGCACCAGCTGAAGGTCCATCAATTTTACCTCCACCAATAACATTTACATGTATATCATAATCTCTAATATCTTTATCTGTTATTTTTCTAATTACTGAAGCCGCATTAAATACAGAATCTTTTGCCATACTGCCTGCAGTATCATTAAATCTTACTGTTCCTTTACCATCTTCTTTTGCTTTAAATACTGAAGTTTCTATTTCTAATGTAGACCCTATATAACCACTTACACCAAGACCATATATATGTCCTACCATTTCTTCTTCTGTGAAATTAATTTTTTCATAAGGAATCAATCTACTAATAGATATTGTTTCTTCTACGTCTTTCAAACTTATTTTAGTTTTTCTTTTTTTCACTGCATTCTTCTTATATAAAACATACCCATATACATCGGATAAAATATTAATAGCTTTTCTTCCTTCGATAGTATATGTGCTGATCAATGAAGCAACTCCATCTTCAAGTGTTAAATCAAGTTTACTAGCTGCATCAATTACTATCTTTTCAATATCTTTTCTTGTAAGCGGTTCAAAATATACCTCTGTACATCTAGACCTTAAAGCAGGATTAATATCTTTAGGTTCTCTTGTTGTTGCACCTATTAAAACAAAATCTGCTGGTGCACCATTTTCAAATAAATATTTAATATATTTAGGTGTAGCTTCATCATCTGGATCATAATAAGATGATGAAAATTCTACTCTTTTATCCTCTAATACTTTTAATAATTTATTTTGAAGTATTCCATCTAATTCGCCTATTTCATCAATAAAAAGCACTCCACAATGAGCTTCAGTTACAAGTCCTGGTTTTGGTTCAGGAATTCCTACATCTGCAAGGTCTCTTTTACTACCCTGGTATATAGGATCGTGAACTGAACCTAATAAAGGATTAGTAATCTCTCTTGGGTCCCATCTTAAAGTTGTTCCATCTACTTCTATAAATTTTGATTTTTCAATAAATGGAGTATATTTAAGTTTTTTAGCTTCTTCTAATGCCAATCTAGCAGCTGTCGTTTTACCAACTCCAGGAGGTCCATATAATATAATATGTTGAGGATATGGTGAAGCAATTTTTGAAAGCAATGAATTAACCGCTCTTTCTTGACCAACTATTTCAGAAAAATTTTGGGGTCTTAAAAGTGCTTGAATATTTTTTGATAGTTTTGTTTCATCAAGTATTTGTAGTTCTTCATATTTTTTTAAGGTTTTACTGTTTTCTGCTCCCTTTTTCTTTCTAATTATATTTAATCTAACATCATCAATATATTTCTCTTGCTTATCCATTACTGCTTTTTCTACTTCTTTTTCTATTGAATTCTCAACATATCTCTTAGCAATCAAATTAGTAAGTAAAGTTTTTGTATCTTTTAGACATTCTTCAAAGTTGTTTTCATCTGGTATAGTTTCTACTCCTTTTCCATCAGAAACAATTTTGTTTATTGCATATATCTTTTTATGATAATTTTCACTATTTATAAATCTATTAAGTTTAAATTTTATTATTCTTGAACGAATAGTTTTAGTATCCATTATATTTTCCATTACATCTTTTAATGAATCGACTACCTTATTATTTGATAGCGAATCAACCATTAAATCTTCTACTACATTATTTGTGTATTCATCAGTCTTCAATTAGTTATAGCCCTGCATAAACAAGGCGTACCCCCTTCTAGCATTTTTTTAATTTTCTTGTATTATTACCTTTATTTTTGTTGATATTTCTGGATATATTTTAAGTTCTATTTCATAAGTACCAAGTTGCTTTATTGTGTCTGACACAATTTTTTTCTTGTCAATATCTACATTGAATTTTGTTTTTATTTCCTTTGATATATCTTTAGTTGTTATAGCTCCAAAAAGCCTGCCACTTTCTCCTGCTTTAGTTTTTATAATAATTTCTTTATCTCTTAATTCATCAGCAAGTTTTTGTGCTTTTTCAATTTGGGCTAATTTTTTCTTTCTATCATTTTCATTTTTTGTATTTAGTATATGAATATTATTATCTGTTGCTTCATTAGCTAATTTCCTTGGAAAAAGATAATTTCTAGCATATCCATCTGACACATTTACTAAATCACCTTTTTTACCTTTTCCTTTAACATCTTTAAGTAATATAACCTTCATTATAAATTTCCTCCTTCAAAATATTTATCTATTTCTTTCAATAATTCTTCTTTTGCTTCTATAGGAGAATATCCTTGCAATTTAGCACCAGCCATTGTAAAATGACCTCCCCCTCCTAAATTTTCAAGTATTAACTGTACACTTATTTTACCATAAGATCTTCCACTAATTAAAACATTTTCTCCATCCTTCATAAGAACAAATGAAGCTTCTACTCCTGAAATATTTAACAAATCATCCGCTACCTGTGCTCCTAAAACACTATCATTAATTTCATCAGTACATACTACAAAGGCTATATTATCTTGTATTTCTACTAAATTTATAAGTTTAGCCTTTTTCTTGTAAAATTCCAAACTGCTTGATAGCATTTTTTTAACAATAGCAGAGTCAGCACCATGTTTTTTTAAAAAAGCTGCTGCAGCAAATGTCCTTGCTCCTGTTTTAAAATTGAAGTTTTTTGTATCAACAACTATTCCTGCTAGAAGAAAATTAGCTTCTCTTGTTGTTATAGCTAATGATGCTTTTTCATCAATATACTGAATTATTTCAGTTATCATTTCACTTGTCGATGAAACAAATGGTTCAATATATGATAGTGTAACATTTTTTATTGAATCCTTACTTTTTCTATGGTGGTCAATAATAATTTTTTTTTCAAAATGAGATATCAATTCAGGATTTTCACAATATGATTCAGAATTTACATCAAGTAATATTAGTAAACTACCTTTATTTATATATTTTAAACAATTTTCTTCATTAATGAAAGTATTCTTGTAATTTTCTTCTTCAAAAATAAATCGCAATGAGTTTTTTAAACTACCATTTTCTTCATTTAAGTAAATATAACATTCTTTATTTAATGAATCAATTGCTTTTCGTAATCCTATAGCTGCACCTATACAGTCTATATCAGGCGTATTATGACCCATTAGTATAATATTACTACTCTGTAGTATTATACTTTTAAGTGCGTGAGAAATCACTCTAACTTTAACTCTACTAGTTTTTTCAACCTCTTTAGATTTCCCTCCAAAAAAATTCAAATTTTCTTTTTCCTTTAATACTACTTGATCTCCACCTCGACTTAAAGATAGTTCCATTGCCTCTATAGCATATTGGTGATTTTGAAGAGGACTTTCTCCTCCTATCCCTATTCCTATACTAAGCGTTGCTTTTAAATTATTACCATAATCTAGATTTTTTACATCTTCTAAAATACTAAATTTATCTTCTATTTCTTTTAATAAATATTTTTGCTGAGTTAATATGATAAATTTGTTATCAGAGTACTTAATATGTACACTTTTTAAACTCATAGCGTAATTTTTTATAGTTCTTTCAATTTCAGCTACTAGCAACGGGATTTTATCTTCTTCTGTTGATTTAATTACATCCTCATGATTATCAACTTCAATTAAAAAAACAATATTTTTTTCTTCTTCTATCTTCATAATCAATTTTTTATTTTCTGTAATATCTATGAAATATAGAAGTATCAAATCTTTATTTTTTCTACTTTCTGATGTTACTACTCTTTTACCTATTATATTATAATAGCGATTACTAATAGCTACCTCTTCTTGTTCTATTTTATGATCCAAGTTGAAATTGATTTTTTTAAATTCAATTTTATATTGACTTATTTTAGTACCTATAACTATGTCTTCTTCAAAGGTATTTTTAAAAGGCTCATTGTACCAAAGTATTGTATCATCAAAATCCATTATTATTAATGGTAATGGCATATTAATAAGAGTATTTCTTGTTGCTAAATCTATTTTTTCAGAAAATATATCCACAATCTCTTTCATATGTTCTTTATCATTCTTCACACTAATTATGCTATATATTATTAAAATTAAAAATATTATTGTTGAAACAATCCCAATAAAATAATATTCAAGATAAAAAAATGCTAATATTAAAATTATTATCATTACTGAAAAAATCACATTGTTACGATTAAAAAATTTATCATCCATTTTTTTCACCTTTTTTATTTTTCCTAAATGAATATGGATCAAGTCTTCTCAAATCCATTATGCTATCTATTATTCCCAAGAAGAAAAACATATTCAAAGCGAATTGAGACATAAATGCAAAAATTATTATTACTGTGATTAATCCTTTTCCAGCCTTCATTTTTCGCTTATTTCTTAAATAATAAATAGAAGATGCTATTCCATTTAAAACAAATATAAATAGCATTAAATACATTACTGTACTAGAGAGATAGCTCCCAAAAGAAATACCTATGTAATTTATAAGGACTCCAACGGACCATAATATTAATATTCCAGCAGTAAATAAATTAGATAAATATAATTGGTCAAAAGGTTTAATTTTTTGTAACACATCTATTTTTATTTTTTTTAATACAGCTCTTGTAAGATTATAATTAATTAATGATTGAATTAAAGAGGTTAGTATCAACGTAGCAGGAATAATGGTCAGTACCATTTGTACCGTTAAAATATTTTGTAATTGGTCTAATTGTTCTAATGACTGTGCGCTCGACGTACCAAATCCTTCATATATACCCTTTGTTATTTCTATAGATTCTTTATTTATATTAACTAATTCTTGTATCTGCTGAATAAAAGTTGTTTTATAAATAAATACAGTATATAACATGAAGCTAATTATATTTACAATAATATTTGTAATCGCAAGAAGCATATTAGTCATTAATGGTTTGATTTTTTTCTTTATACAAAATCCAAAAACAATACCAACTAAACCATATGAGATTGTTACTATTATTGCTTTTATTGGGTTATACAATATAGCAATTAATATTAAACTTGTTACAACTGAAAGTATAGATGTTTTAAAACCATATCTTATATATATTATTGTTACTGGAATAGGTAATATGAATAATCCTATTGATGTAAGAAAAGGTACATATACACTTATAATTGCAATTATAAATATTAAGGCCGACATTAAACTGGCTTCGACTATCTCTTTAGTAGTTATCTTTTTTTTCATAGTTTCCTCCACTAATTCCTTTTGATAAAATATTTTTGTAAATTTGAAAGGCTTTTACCATTAGCTTCAAGTTCATCTTCTTCATCTATTCCTAACTGAAGACTTTTTTTAATTTCTTCATCAATTTTGATATAAGAATATCCAAGTTTTTCTCCTAGTATATAGAATAGTATTATTGCTCCAGCTATACAAGTGGCAAGGGAATCTTTTGCAATATGACTTCCTTTTGATAATAAATTAAATAAATCTGCCACCACATATAAAATTTGTGACTTAATATGTTCTACTAATCTAATATTTGAAATTATATTAAAATCTTCTTTTTTCATAACACCATTCCTTTATTTAGTAATACTATATAATTATAATTTTTTATATAATATTATTGTAGGTTTTTTAATGGTTATATGCAACATTTATAGATAATAAATTACAAAAATTAAAAGCAGCGTCATTAGACACTGCTTCGTTTTAGTCTGTAGAAAATGGTAATAACGCCATATTTCTTGCTATTTTTATTTCTTTAGTTAATTCTCTTTGATGCTTAGCACAAGTTCCAGAGATTCTTCTTGGAAGAATTTTTCCTCTTTCAGTAATATATTTTTTTAATTTATTAACATCTTTATAATCTATGTTAGCAGATTTATCTGCACAAAAAGAACAAACTTTTTTCTTTTTTCTTCTATTATTTCCTTTTCTAAAAGCCATTCGTATTCCTCCTTACCTATTTTTTTAGAATGGAATGTCACCATCATCCATTGGTATCATTTCTTCATTATAATCACTAGAACCAAAATTACTATAATCTGAATTTGTTTTATTCTGATTTCCATTTGAAGTGTTTCCAACGCTGTTATTTGATGTGTTATCTCTGCTGTTAGAGTTTCCACCCCATTCAAGAAATTGTACTTCGTCTGCTACTACTTCTGTCACGTATCTTCGAGTACCATCTTTTGCTTCATAATTTCTTGTTTGTATTCTACCACCAACAGATATCAATTTACCTTTGCTCATATAGTTAGCTGTTGCTTCTGCTTGTTTACCCCATACAACAACTGGAATAAAATCCGCTTCTGGCTGACCGGGTGATTTAAATCTCCTATCAACCGCTACTGTAAATGTAGTTACAGCTTTTCCAGAACCTGGTGTGAATTTCAATTCAGGATCTCTAGTTAATCTACCAACTAAAACTACCTTATTCATCAAATACACCGCCTATTTTTCAGGATTTACAACAACGTATCTCATAACTGAATCAGCAATTTTGAAATTTCTCTCTAGCTCTCTAGGTAAGTCTGGTTCTGATTGAAAATTAATTAAAGTATAGTAACCTTCATTAACTTTGTTGATTGGGTAAGCTAACTTTCTTCTACCCCATTCATCAACATTATCAATCACTCCACCATTAGTTTCAATTATACCCTTAAATTTCTCGATATTTGCTTTAACTGCTTCTTCATCTGAAGAATTTAGTATAAATAAAGTTTCGTAATTTCTCATGTTTTCACCTCCTCCCTCTGGACTAACGGCTATAAAATAATTTCTTTATAGCAGGGACCACAATTAATTATTATATCACTTATTTTTACAGAAATCAAGTTTATTCTTCAACTGGTTTATTAGATTTAATAATTTTTTTTACTCTTTTGTCAAATTTACTCCTAGGAATCATAACTATCCTTCCACATCCATTACATTTGACTTTTATATCTGCTCCAAGTCTAATTATTTCCCACTCTTTACTGCCACACGGATGCACTTTTTTCATTTCAACAATATCCCCTAGGAAAAATTCTTTCATAAAATATAGCCCCTTTACTTTAATTTATTCAAATTTTAGTATATCATATTAATTATTTTTACTCAATTATCTTCTATTTTAACCAGCTCTAACGAGCAAATTTATTTTATAGCTGTAGTAAGCTTAAATTTATCGTTTTAAATTTCAGAAAATTCTAACA
>NZ_JBTVVN010000040.1:0-27973 GCF_054819755.1 Clostridium sp. DL1XJH146 | reverse complement strand
CACATTGGAGGAAAATATAAAAGCCTAACGGCTAAAAGATAGTAGAAGCAACGATTGCAGTATTCTGCAATCGGCTAATTAAATATATTGCAAAGGAGGAGATAAATGGAGGAGTGGTGGAGTGCCCTAGTTGGACTTGAAAAGTTTTTTTGGGTTTTGGCGATACCTTCTACTTGTTTGTTTTTGATACAGATGGCTTTATTGCTTATTGGTGTTGATTTTGGAGAGGATATGCCAGATTCTTTTGATGTAGATGGCATTGGAGATTTTGACATGGATGTTGATGAATTAGATATTAGTTCTGATACAGATGTGCAAGCGTCGAATATTCCACTTAAGCTGATTACATTTAGAAATGTTGTTATTTTTTCTACAATATTTTCTTGGACTGGAATTACTGCACTAGATAGCGGAATTAGAGCTTTACAAGCAATTCTTATTGCTATTGTTGTTGCACTTACTGTCGTTGCAATTCTTACAGGAGTGTTAAGAGCATTGCTAAAATTGCAGGAAAGCGGAAATATCAGTTTAAGAAATGCAATGGGGAAAAGCGGCAGTGTATATTTAACAATTCCAGAAAGAGAAAAAGGGACTGGTAAAATAGAAATAACTTTTCAAGGGAAGTATCAAATAGTAGAGGCAATAACTAAAGAAGAAAGCATAAAAACAGGTGAAAGTATAATTGTAACAGGAATAAAGAATAATAATCTTATAGTAAAAAAAATAGATGGGGGTAATTAATTATGTTTGATAGTTTTTCAGGAATAATAACAGTAGCTATTATAGTAATAGCAATATTTGTAGTTATAATGGCTCTATTTTCAAGATACAAGAAGTGTCCTTCTGATAGAATATTAGTTATTTATGGTATGACAGGTAAACGTGTGGATGGTTCTGCCCGTTCATCTAAGTGTATTCATGGTGGGGCTGCTTTTGTATGGCCAGTAATTCAAAGTTATGAGTATATGGATTTAACACCAATATCTATAGATGTTAATTTAACAAAGGCATTAAGTAAGCAGAACATAAGGGTAGATGTTCCTTCTATATTTACAGTTGGTATTACTACTGATCCAGAGGTTATGAATAATGCAGCAGAAAGATTGTTGCGTTTAAGTAAGCAAAATATTCAAGATCTTGCTAAGGATATTATATTTGGACAATTGAGATTAGTAATTGCTACTATGGATATAGAAGAAATTAACTCAGATAGAGATAAGTTTTTAGCAAATGTTTCTCAAAACGTTGAACAAGAGCTTAAAAAAGTTGGTTTGAAACTTATCAACGTTAACGTAACTGACCTTAAAGATGAGTCTCAGTATATTGAAGCTCTAGGAAAAGAAGCAGCAGCAAAGGCAATTAATGATGCTAAGAAAAGTGTCGCTGAGAAAAATAGAGATGGTGCTATTGGTGAAGCACAAGCTAAGAGAGAAGAAAGAATTAGAGTATCTGAAGCAAATTCTATTGCAATAGAAGGGGAAAATACAGCTAAGATTACTGTTGCAAATTCTGATGCAGAAAGAAGAGAAAGAGAAGCAGAAGCAGAAAGACGTGCTAATGCAGCAGAAAAAGTTCAAGCAGCAAAGGCTTTGGAAGAAGCTTATGCAGCAGAAAGTGCTTCTGAGAAAGCCCGTGCTGAAAGAGAAAGAGCAACTAATATGGCTGACGTTATTGTAAAAGCTGAAATAGCAAAACAAAAAGCTGAACTTGATGCAGAGGCTGAAGCAGAACAAATTAGAAGAAAAGCAAAAGGTGAAGCTGATGCTATTTTAGCTAAAATGCAAGCAGAAGCACAAGGTACTATGGAAATACTTAGTAAACAAGCTGCTGGTTTTAAGAAAATTGTAGAAGCTGCAGGTATGGATTCGGAGAAAGCAGCTATGCTTATGATTACTGATAAGCTTCCTGAATTAGTTAAATTACAAGTTGAAGCTATTAAAAATATTAAAATTGATAAAGTTACAGTTTGGGATACTATGGGTGGAGGAAATGGTGATGGAACTCCTGCAACTGCAAACTTTTTGTCAGGTATGTTAAAAGCTATCCCGCCATTTGAAGATGTATTCAGGAATGCAGGACTTGAACTTCCAGAGTTATTACAAGGAAGAAAGCCTGAAAAAGAGGAAGTAAAAGAAGTTGTTGATGTAGAGTTAGATAAGGATGAAATATAATAGTATTAGAAAAGAGGGAAAACTGATTATATTAGTTTTCTCTTTTGTTTATGATGGGGTTATGTTTGGAGCTTTGTGTTGTTTGAAGTATATATTAAATCTAATTTTTTAGGATAGCACAATGTCAAAATATAATCATCTATCTTAAAAGAGGAAGCTTTGAATTGATAAAAATGAGAGTACGAGCTTACGAGTGAGTTATTAGAAGGTTCCATAGTTTTAACTGTATACATTTCTAGAGGAAGAGTAACCCCTGTTCGTAAGGTTTTACTAAGAGACTCAATGCAAGTCCAATGGGTTATCGCAATATCTTCTTTTGTATAATCACCGAGAGCATTGAATTTTGAGGAAAGAGCTTTTTCAACTGTAGAGGCTCTTTTATTTTCGATTTTTTCTATATCAATTGCCATAGGACAGCCTTCATCGGAAGCAATAGCACAAATAAAATCCTTACTGTGAGTTATACTTATTAGAATATTTTCATTTGAATTAACTTTTACTATGGGGAAATTAAAAATCCCTTTCACTATTGTTATGTTTTTTAATTCTTCCTTTGAACCTAAGAGTTTGTTAACTGCTTTTTTTGCCATGTAACGGCTAAGCAGAAAGTTTTTATATCTATTTTCATTTTTAAAAGAATTCAAAGTTATTTTTTCGGTTTTATTCAAGCTGTTTTCATATTTTGTTGTATCATTTAATTCCTTTATAATACCGCCACAAATAGAAAATTGATATTCTTTATTTTCATTTTTAAGTGTAAGTTGTTTTAAAACTATAGAGCCTGAAAAATTAAACATAGGATACTCCTTTAAGAGCAAATGCACAATTCACAATGTACAATGCACAATTTTGGATGATTTTCTTCTTGATAGTCAGAAAATCTTTGAATTATAGAAACGAATTAATAAATTTTCAATTTATATTTGCTAAATTATCTTACTTAATTACAGCGTTAATATGAAACAAAGTTTTTTATATAGTGCCTTTATTATACAGTTTCGGGATAATAAAGACAATATTAGTAATAGAAATTCTAATAGAGAGTTTCTATTGCTAAATTTATGATAGAGTGTTAATCAAGAGAATTTTATTATATTAATTTTCAAATATATACGAGAGGACTAGTTCACTATGTTGATAGTTAGTTAGCATGATTTTAGGCACTATACATATTGTAATAGATGTAGGTAAATAATAATATTATTAGATTGTCAGAAATTAATGTAAATGATATTATTATATATAACGCTAATTTTGTTTGAATATCAACAATATTTAAAACTAAGTAGTAGTATTAATTGTTATTATATAATAATATTGATGACTATTAAGGAGGACATTTTATTGAAAGTAGCTATTTTTTCGGATATACACGGTAATTTGGAAGCATTGCAGGAGGTAATAAAAGATATCAAATCAAGAGGTATAGAAAAAATATTTTGTCTTGGGGATTTGGTAGGATATGGTCCTTATCAGAATGAAGTTATTGAGTTTATTACTGGAGAAAAAATTATTATAATTGGAGGAAACTACGATGCTGCAGTTGCATTCAATGATATTAATTATATAAAAGATAATGAAATAAACAGAAACTTTGCGCTACCTTGGGCAGTTAATGAAGTTAGTGAAAATAACAAGAAAATATTAAAAACATTACCTGAAAAGCATACGATAGATATAAATGGGAAAACAGTAAAATTCGTTCACGGAAGTACAAGAAAAGTTAATGAATATTTATTAGAAGATTCACAATCTGCAAATGAAGTTATGGAAGAGAATGATTGGGATGTGCTATTCTGTGGACATACACATATACCTTATATAAAAAAAGTAAAAGAAAAGATTCTTGTAAATGTCGGTAGTGTAGGAAGACCTAAAAATGGCACACAAAATATTTACTATGCTATAATGGATACTAACAATAATGATGAAATAAATGTTGAAATAGTTGAAATTAAACATTCTAATGCAAAATTAATAAAAGGAATGGAAAAAAGAGACTTCCCACAAGAGCTTATTACAGCCTATGAACAAGGAAAATAATATAAAAAGCTAATTAGCAATTTGCAATTACCAATTTGCAATTAATGATGATTTTGCAAAGCAAAATCTCTGAATTATCCTTAATTGTGCATTGTGAATTGTGCATTAGATATTATTATTATGCACTGTGCATTGAAAAAAGGAGAGTTATATGGATTTTGTAAATATTACTGAATTACTTTTAGCAGTTTTATTGTTTTTTAATATTGGACTTGCTTTCCTTTTAATATTTTTTGAAAGGAAGAACCCATCGGTTACGTGGGCTTGGCTACTTGTATTGCTTGTATTACCTGGTGTAGGATTTTTCTTATATTTACTTCTAGGTCAGAATTTTCATAAAAGGAAAATGTTCGATTTAAAATTAGAAGAAGATATGCTTCATCATAAATTATTAGTACAAGAAGAACAATTGAGGCAATCAAGTCTTGCCATTAAGGATAAATACGTTAGTGATTATGAAGACATGATTCTAATGAACTATAGATATAGTCATTCACTATTTACCCAGAATAATAAAGTAGAAATTTTTACTAATGGTGAGTGGAAGTTTCATGAGTTACTTAAGGATATAAGAAAAGCAAAGCATCACATTCACTTAGATTATTATATTTATAAATCTGATGATATTGGAAATGCAGTTTTGAGTGCTCTTTTAGAAAAAGCTAGAGATGGCGTAGAAGTAAGAGTATTATATGATGCTATGGGTGGGAGAACAATTCCAAGGAGATATTTTGATTTACTTAAAGAGGCAGGAGGAAAAGTTGCTATATTTTTCCCGTTTATATTACCACATGTAAATGTCCGAATGAACTATAGAAATCATAGGAAAATAGCTGTTATTGATGGTAAAATAGGGTATGTTGGAGGAATGAATATTGGTGATGAATATTTAGGTAAAAGCAAAAGATTTGGATATTGGAGAGATACTCATCTTAGGATAAAAGGTGATGCAGTAGATAGTCTACAACAAAGATTTCTCCTTGATTGGAGATATGCATCAACTGAAAAAATTAAATTTGAGGAGAAATATTTTCCCTCAAAAAATGAGTATGGAGAGAGTGGAATTCAGATAGTAACATCTGGACCAGATGGATTAGAAGAACAAATTAAGAATGCTTATCTAAAAGTTATTTATTCAGCAAAAAAATCTATTTATATACAGTCGCCATATTTTGTGCCTGATAATAGTATAATTGAAGCTCTAAGAGTTGCAGCCCTATCAGGAGTTGATGTAAGAATAATGATACCTAATATGCCAGACCATCCATTTGTTTATTGGGCAACTTATTCATATGTAGGAGATTTGATTAATTCTGGAGTTAAGAGCTTTAAGTACGAAAAAGGATTTTTACATGCTAAAACTATAGTGGTGGATGGTAAAGTAAGCTCTGTAGGGACAGCTAATATGGACAACCGTAGCTATAGATTAAACTTCGAAGTTAATGCATTTATATATGATCATAATATTGGGGAAGAACTCCAAAAGATTTTTTATCAAGATATGGAAGAGTCAACTGAGATAACAGAAGAATTATATCATGATAGGTCTATTAAGATTAAGTTTAAAGAATC
The DNA here is from genome assembly GCF_054819755.1 of Clostridium sp. DL1XJH146. NCBI lineage: Bacteria > Bacillati > Bacillota > Clostridia > Eubacteriales > Clostridiaceae > Clostridium > Clostridium sp. DL1XJH146. The sequence continues at coordinate 22,187 of NZ_JBTVVN010000040.1, read as the reverse complement.
AATTGGAAGGTTACTGGCACCTATTTTATAAGAGAGCAATTATTTGTGAAGACTTATAATAGATTTGTTTGAAGTAATTAAGATAGTTATAAATTCATTGTAATTCAATAGATATATAATCCTTAGTTTTTTTGCTATAATAGAATTAAACTAAGGAATTTTTATTGGATGTTTTTAAAAGAGTAATTGATATATTTAAGTATTATTATTAAAAACGTTGTAAAAAAACAATAGAAGGAGAATTATGATGAAAAAAAAAGTTGCAATATCGTTAGCAGTATTATCATTGTTTTTAGCTCTGATTTCTTGGTATTTATTTTTGCCTGTATTGTCATTAAGTTATTTTGGAACAGTTTTATTGATTCTTATAGTATTTATTCCTATATCCATTTCATTGGGATTATCTAATAAAAAGATAGTTTTTTATTTTATAATTCCATTAATTATTTTTGCAATACTTTTGTTTAACATAGTGATGTCAACTGGGATAGTAAATAGTTCAAAGAAGAGGGCAATGATTGGACAAGTAGAAGAAAAGGATTTTTCTACTGATATAGTGCCTATTGATGTAACTCAAATTCCAGTAGTAGACCAAGAACTTGCGCAAAATCTAGGAGATAAGAAACTAGGAGAACAAGTTGCCCTAGGTAGCCAAGTAACTTTGGGAGAATTCACGCAGCAAAATGTTGATGGCAAATTATACTGGGTAGCACCTTTATTACATTCGGGTTTCTTTAAATGGAATGGAAATAAAGATGGTACACCTGGATATATTATGATAAGTGCAACAAACCAACAAGATATTAAATTGATACAAGAAGTTGATGGTAAGAAAATTAAAATTAAATATCAACCTAATGCTTTTTTTGGCAGTGATTTAGCACGTCACGTATATATGTCTGGATATAAAAAAATTGGCTTAACAGATTATTCCTTTGAACTTGATGATGAAGATAGACCGTTTTGGGTTATTACAAAATACAAAAATAATTTTGGCTTTGGTGGGTCTAAAGCAGAAGGAGTTATTATTGTTGATGCGGAAAATGGAGATATAGAGGATTATGATTTAGAAAATATACCTCAGTGGGTTGATAGAGTAATTCCCGCTAATTTCGTTATGAACCAATTAGACGATTGGGGTAGATATATAAATGGTTGGTGGAATCCATCTAATAAAGACGAGCTTCAAACTACAAAAGGATATAATATTGTATATAATGATGGCGAATGTTTTTATTACACAGGGATGACCTCTGCGGGATCTGATGAATCTACAATTGGGTTCATGCTTATAAATACAAGAACTAAAGAAACTAATCTGTATAGAGTTTCAGGAACTCATGAAATAGCAGCTATGCAGTCAGCAGAAGGACAAGTTCAGAACTTAGAATATACGGCTACTTTCCCAATTCTTATTAATGTAGATGGACAAGCAACGTATTTTACTACATTAAAAGATAAAAAAGGATTAGTAAAATTATATGCTATGGTTAATGTAAAAGATTATAGTATGGTAGGAGTAGGAGAGTCACTTAGTAAGACTAAATCTAACTATATTAAGAAACTTAAAAATCAAGGAGATTGGCAAGGACTTCAAAATAGTGGCGATGAAAATAGTGAAGAGGGAACTATAAAAAGAATCGGATCATCGATTATAGATGATACTACTTATTATTACATGGTAACTAATGAAAATCCTAATAAAATATTTATAGCTTCATTAAATATGAGTAATGAATTACCTTTAACTAAGGAAGGGGACCGCATTAAAATTACTTATTTTGCTAATGAAAATTCTAGTATTGATTTGTCTAGTTTTGATAATGTGGAGTTTAATCAGTAAAGTGTGAAGTGTTCTAAAATTTTTAGTTTTATTAAGAATTTTAGAACTACTAAGTGAATAGGATTTAGCAAAGCTAAATCCATATAAATATAGAGATTCTCTGCCATTGGCGAGAATCTCTATATTTTTACACGCAATATTCCATACTTCACTTTATTTTTTTTCTTTTCCATAGTATTGAGATAGAACTCCAAAAACGATAATTACTAGTCCTGCGACTGAACTCATAAGTATTTTCTCATCTAAGAAAATAGCAATATATATTAGAGAAACAAAAGGAGTTAAGTAAAGTACATTTGAAATTATATGAGTTTCGCCACCTTCTAAAGCTTTAAACCAAAACACATAAGATATACCATTAACAAAAACACCGTTATATATTAACCATCCCCATACACTTGAAGAAGTTGGTAAAATGATTTCAGAAAATACCATAACTGTAGGAACTATAAATATTAGTGCGCTTAAATAGTAGATAAAAACACTTATAGTTTTATCAAAATTATATTTTTTTCCCAAAACAGAAAATAGAGCGAATACTAATGCACCACTTAAAGCTAGTAGATCACCATGAAGATTTGTTAAATTGAAGTGAGATAGATTACCGTTGGTTGTTATTACGATAATGCCTAAGAAACTAATGAAAATACCTATTATTTTCATAATAGTAACCTTTTCTTTTAAAATTATAAAGGATATTATTAGTACAAGCATTGGCCAGGTATAGGCTAAAATAAATCCTTCTGAAGCTGTTGTTTTATCTAAAGCTCCATATATAAGAACGTAATATAGATAATTACCTAAGAAGCCTAGAAAAAACATTATAGAAAATTCCTTAGCAGTGTTTTTTTTAAACTCTGATTTTTTCTTTTGAAAGATCACTAATATTCCCATTACTAATGTAGAAAAAATTGTTGAGTAAAACAGAGTTTGTAGGTTATCTAATTCCACAAGAATTTTTTTTGTTGCTACAGGTATTGATGCCCATAATAAAATACATAGGGCTAAGTTAAAATATGCATTTTCGCGTGTGATTTTATTTGTTTTATTCATTTGTAGATTGATCCTCCATTTGAATTTATTTTACAAGAATAGCAATAAATTATGCAATAAAAAAGAACCACATTACGAGTAGTTTTGATGAGAACTTCAAACTTAGTTTTCATTTATGCATGTACAAAACTCGCAAGGGAGTCGAGTTTTGTATGTTACATAAATTAGTTTCCAGTAGAAATTCTATTTACAGAGTTTTCGTTTCAACTTTTTTTATATGTGTCCATAATTCTCATGGGCATGGGATTTTGGATGAATATAAATAAAATTTACTGTGAATGATCTGTAAGTGTTTATATTTACATTATATATTATTATTTTTTAAAAGCTTTGCCAAATCAAGGAGGTTATTTTGCTTATTTTCGGCTAATCTTTCTAAATTCATTTGGAGTTATGTTTTCTAATTTTTTGAACTTTTTAGTCAGAGATGAATTATGCTTGTATCCTACCAATTGAGCTACTTGAAGAATAGTATAAAATGTAAGTATTAATATATTAAGAAAATAAGAATTATACAGTAAAAAAGTAAATTATGTAGTGGCTTTTTCTTATAACTTTAAGTAAAATTAAAGTTATAAGGTATTATGATAACTATTTTTAAAAATGGGGGGTGCGGATATAGAAACTAATGGGTATTTATATAGCAGAAAGTCATTATTATCATTAAAAGATAAGAAAATATCAATTATGGGAGATAGTATAAGCACTTTTGATGGGTATATACCAATAGGTAATGATGCATATTATCCTAGGGGGACTTTAACAAATTGTTCTCAAACATGGTGGCAAAAATTAATTAAGGAAACAGGTATGGTACTTGTTGCTAATGAATCGTGGAGTGGTAGTAGAGTAGCTACACCACCAAAAGATAGAACGGAAGCACCATTTACGGATGCAAGAAGATATAAAAATCTTGGAGAAGTAGATATTATTATTGTTTTTGGAGGTATTAATGATTTTAGTCAAGAAAATCCTACTGAACTTGGAAGTTATGTTTTAGATGAAGAATATGAAGATTTAACAACATTCAGAAGTGCTTACCAATTTTTGGTGAAGAAATTAAAAGAGAATTATCCAAAGGCAGAGATTTTTTGTTGTATTCCAACTTACGATATGTTTAATGGAATATTTTCTGAGAATAATGCAAAGATTCCATATACACATAAAGATATGGCTGAAAGTATTGTACATATATGTGATTTGTATGGAATAAAAGTAATCGATTTAAGAAAAACAGGCTTATCACCAAGTAATACGGTTAATTATATGGTTGATGCAGATGCTTTAGGTGGAGGCGAACACCCAAATGAAACGCTAATGGAACTAATAAAAAATGAAATTATAAAAGAATTATAAGTAAATATAAATTGTTTTTCATATAGCTTAAAAATGTAAGTTTGTATTTAAATTGTATATAAAAGGAATGAGAATATGGAATTTAGTATTAAATGGATAGGACAGGGTGGATTTATAGTTAAATTTAAACATACACAGATTTGTGTTGATCCTTATTTATCAAACTCAGTTTTTTTATTAGAAGGTTATGATAGGATTATTCCTATTCCGATATGTCCAGAAAAATTGGAAGTAGATTTTATAATGTGCACACATGACCATATTGACCATTTTGATGAAGATACTTTAAAGAATATTCATAAGAAAAATATTAAATATATTGGACCTAATTCATGTATTAAACATTTTGAAAAAATAGATATTCCAAAAGATAAAATTATCCCTTTAAATAGGATGGACAATATTTCAATTAATGGAATAAAAATTTATGGAGTTTACGCAGATCATACTGAAGACAGTATTGGAATTGTGTTTGTTTATGAAAATATTTCAATTTATATCGTAGGGGATAGCTTATATAATGAGCAATTAACTAAAGTAAAGCAATATAATCCCGATATACTCATTTGTCCTATAAATGGTAAATTAGGTAATATGAATTACAAAGAAGCAGCTAAACTTGCTATTGATTTAGGAGTTAAAGTTGCAGTTCCATGTCATTACGGGATGTTTTCTGAGAATACAGAAGATCCTGAGAATTTCCGCAAAGAATTATTAGGATCGCCTGTGAAATATGAGGCTTTTTCTTATAATAAAAAATATTCAGTTAATGAAATTTTAAAGAGCTAGAGAATTTTCACAATAATTGATACGTTTGAAAGGGAAAAAATAGTAACTTTTTTCTTATTTAATCTTTTAGAGCTGTGGTAGAATATTAATGGAAAAATGGGTAATATAACTAACAATGTATTAGGTACCGTTTAGACAGCTGGAAATTGGAGGCGTTATGAAAAACATGGAATTTAGATTAGAAAAGGATTCGCTCGGTGAAGTAGCTCTGCTAGAAAGTGTTTATTATGGCATAAATACAGCGAGAGCCATTGAAAATTTTGATTTGGGTGACGAAAAAGTTGATATAGATTTAGTTTATGCTATTGTATTAATTAAGAAGGCTGCGACTTTAACTCATAAAAAATTAAAAGAAATGGATGAAGAAAAGGCAGATGCAATCATCAAAGCTTGTGATAAAATTATAGATGGACACTTTAATGATCAATTCGTTGTTCATCCTCTTCAAGGGGGAGCAGGAACTTCTACTAATATGAATGTTAATGAAGTAATTGCAAATGTTGCATTAGAAGTGCTAGGATATGAAAAAGGAAAGTATGAAATAATTCATCCTATTAATGATATTAATTTAGGTCAATCTACTAATGACGTTTATCCAACGGCACTTAGAATAGCTGCTATTAAGCAAATTAGAAAACTAGCTAAGATACTTGCAAAACTTCAAGAATCACTGCAAGAAAAGGAAAATGAATTTGCTGATATATTAAAATTAGGAAGAACTCAGCTTATGGATGCTTTGCCAATAATGGTTGGACAAGAATTTGGAGCCTATGCAAAAGCAATAGCTAGAGATAGATGGAGAATTTATAAAGTAGAAGAAAGACTTCGTGAGATGAATATTGGGGGTACTGCAATAGGAACAGGATTAAATGCATCTCAAAAGTATGTATATATAATTACAGATTATATTCAAAATTTATCTGGTCTTGGAATAGCTAGAAGTGATTATCCTATTGATAGTACTCAAAACATGGATGTATTTGTTGAAGTATCAGGACTTTTGAAGTCGGCAGCAGTGAATCTAATGAAAATATCTAATGATTTAAGGCTTATGAATTCTGGACCAAAAGGTGGACTTGGAGAAATTCAATTGCCTAAAGTTCAAGCAGGTTCCACAATAATGCCCGGGAAATATAATCCAGTTATTCCAGAGATGGTAGCACAGGTGGCTATGAAGGTAATTTCAAATGATTCTGCAATTACAACGGCAGCATTTAGTGGACAATTTGAATTAAATTCATTTTCACCACTTATTGCCCAGAGCTTATTGCAATCTTTAAAATATATGAATAAAGCTGTAAAAATTTTTGATGAAAAATGTATTAGAGGAATAGAAGTAAATGAAGATAAATGTATAGAATATGTAGAGAAATCAACGGCACTAGCAGCAGTACTTGTAAATCATATAGGTTATGACAAGGCAACTGAAATAGCAAGGAAAGCATCAAAAGAAGATAAGACTATTAAGGAAGTAGTTTTGGATGAGAAGGTTCTTACGGAAGAAGAGATTGCTGAAGTGTTCAATCCACTTAGAATAACTTAAGGGCAATGTATAACTTGTATCAAGGTACAATGTGCAATTAGCAATTAGCAATTAGCAATTAGCAATTAGCAATTAGCAATTTGCAATTAGCAATTTGCAATTTGCAATTTGCAATTAAGGAGGATTTTCTTCCTGGTGGTCAGAAAATCTTTGATTTATAAGAGATTAAAAGCATTAAACAATTATAATCATAAAAACCTGTATGAATATGAAAATTAAGAGAGGGGTAAAAAAATTAATAATGATTTAATATATATATATTAGCATACTAAATAATTGATTATGTAATTATTTAGTTATTTAATAAAATAAAGATTCTCGACTATAAGGAGAGAATCATCCATAATTGTGCATTGTGCACTGTGCATTGTGCATTATCTTTTAAGAAAGGGGTTTAAAAAAATGAGTTTAAACGATACACCACGTTCAAATAGAATACATATAGCTTTTTTTGGTAAGACAAATGCGGGCAAGTCTAGTATTGTAAATGCAATTACAGGTCAGGAAATTGCTTTAGTATCAAGTGTAAGTGGAACAACTACAGACCCTGTTTACAAGACTATGGAGTTATTACCACTTGGACCTGTTGTTATAATTGATACAGCAGGACTTGATGATGTTAGTGAGCTCGGGGAACTTAGAAAGAAAAAAACTGTTGAGGTTTTGAACAAAACTGATATCGCAGTAATTGTATTAGATGCTACAAAAGGTATTCTAGACTATGATTTAGAAATAATTAATAAAGTTAAAGAAAAGAAGTTACCTATAGTAGGCGTATTAAACAAAATGGATTTGATTGATAAGGAAGAAGAATTAATAAATAATTTCAGCAAAGAATTAGGTATAAAAATGATTGCAGTTAGTGCTGAGAATAAAAAGGGCATAAAACAATTAAAAGAGAGTATTGCTAGATTGTCACCAGAGGATGAAGATAAGTTCAAAATTGTCGGTGATTTAATTTCACCGGGGGATTTTGCTGTACTAGTAGTACCTATTGATAAAGCGGCGCCTAAAGGTAGACTTATTCTTCCGCAGCAACAAACTATAAGGGATATTTTAGAAAGTGATGCAATGGCAGTTGTTACTAAAGAAATTGAGCTAAGAGAAACTTTGGAGAATTTAGGTAAAAAACCTAAGATTGTAATTACAGACTCACAGGCCTTTCTTAAGGTTTCAGCAGATACTCCAAAGGATATATGGATGACATCTTTTTCAATTTTACTTGCCAGATATAAAGGCGATTTAGTTGAACTAGTAAAGGGCGCAAAAGCAATTGATAAGCTAAATGATGGAGATAAAGTTTTGATTTCTGAAGCTTGTACACATCACAGGCAATCTGATGACATTGGAAGTGTGAAAATACCAAGATGGCTTAGACAAATTACAGGAAAGAAAATAGAATTTGATTATACTAGTGGATATACATTCCCTGAAAATGTTAAGGATTATTCTCTAATAGTCCATTGTGCTGGGTGCATGTTGAATAGAAAAGCTATGCTTCATAGAATAGCTATGGCAAATGAAGTTGAAGTTCCTATGGTTAATTATGGAGTATTGATTGCATATGTTCATGGAATTTTAGACAGAGCACTTGAACCGTTCCCTTTAGCAAAAATGGAATGGGAAGAGTAGTTTTTAAAATAAATGTGCAATTTGCAATGTGCAATTTGCATTGTGAATTGTGCATTGAATTAAGGTTGTGCATTGATGTATGGTTGTGTTATAATACCTAATGTATGTAAAATGAGTGAAGAGGATGGTAATGCCGTGATAAACGTATCAAACATAAGTTTAAGATTTGGTGAGAGAAAATTATTTGAAGATGTAAATATTAAATTTACTCCAGGAAACTGTTATGGTGTAATAGGCGCCAATGGGGCGGGGAAAAGTACTTTCCTTAAAATACTATCTGGAGAGATTGAGCCAAATACTGGTGATGTTAGTATTGCAAAAGATGTGAGAATGTCTGTATTGCAACAAGACCATTATAAATATGATGACCACGAAGTATTAGAGACAGTAATAATGGGAAATCCAAGATTATTTGAAATAATGAAGGAAAAAGATGAAATATATGCAAAACCTGATTTTTCAGATGAAGATGGTATAAAAGCAGCTGAATTAGAAGGTGAATTTGCTGATTTAGACGGATGGGAAGCAGAATCCAATGCAGCAACGTTATTGCAGGGTTTAGGAATAGATACAGACCTGCATTACAAAAAGATGTCTGATTTGCAAGATGCTGAGAAAATAAAAGTATTACTTGCACAAGCTTTATTTGGCAAACCAGGAGTTCTAATTCTTGATGAGCCTACCAACCATTTAGATATTAAATCAATAAATTGGTTAGAAGAGTTCTTAATTAATTTTGATGGAACAGTTATAGTTGTATCCCATGATAGATACTTCTTAAACAAAGTATGTACTCATATGGCAGATGTTGACTTTGGAAAGATAAAACTTTTCGTAGGAAACTATGATTTCTGGTATGAGTCAAGCCAATTGGCGCTTCGATTAATGAAAGACCAAAACAAGAAAAAAGAAGAAAAGATAAAAGATTTACAAGAGTTTGTAGCAAGATTTAGTGCTAATGCTTCTAAATCTAAACAAGCAACTTCTCGTAAAAAATTATTAGATAAAATAACTTTAGATGATATTCAACCATCTAGCAGAAAATACCCATTTGTAGGTTTTAAACCTGAAAGAGAAGTAGGTAATGTTATACTTGAAGTTGATGGTATATCAAAAACTATCGATGGTGAAAAAGTTCTAGATAATGTTAGTTTTAATGTTTCAAAAGGCAATAAAATTGCTTTGATTAGTAAAAACCCAAATGCTGTATCAACATTATTCAAGATTATTAATGGTGAAATGGAGCCTGATAGTGGGGAATATAGATGGGGCATTACAATATCTAAAGCATATTTCCCTAAAGATAACACAGAATTTTTTACAGCAGATGATATAAACCTTGTTGAATGGTTACGTCAATATTCAGAAGATAAAACTGAATCTTATTTAAGGGGATTTTTGGGAAGAATGCTTTTCTCAGGAGAAGAAGCTCTTAAAATGGTAAATGTTTTATCAGGGGGAGAGAAAGTTCGTTGTATGCTTTCAAAAATGATGCTTAGTAGTGCTAATGTTTTAATACTTGATCAGCCTACTAACCACTTAGACCTTGAATCTATTACAGCTGTAAATAATGGACTTGTAGATTATAAGAGTAATTTGTTATTTACTTCTCATGACCACCAATTCATTCAAACTATAGCTAACAGAATAATTGAGATTATGCCAGATGGTGGTACTTTTGATAAAGAAATGACTTATGATGAATATTTAGAATATAGAAAATAAATTACTGAAAAATTAAGATACCCTATATTAGAGATTACTAACTAACCTCTAATATAGGGTATTATTTGATTATTGAAATATTAAAATTTTTTTACTTTTCATCCCGAAGTTACTCTTCATGCCTATATTCTAGTATATCCCCTGGCTGACAGTCTAATTCTTTGCAAATTGATTCAAGGGTTGAGAATCTTATTGCTTTTGCTTTGCCCGTTTTTAATATTGATAGATTTGCGTTTGTAATACCAACTTTTTCGGCTAATTTGGAAAGGGATATTTTCCGTTTAGCCATCATAACGTCTAAATTAACGATAATAGCCATATTGATCCTCCATTTATATTGTTAAATCATTTTCTTCTTTTACTTGTACGGCTTGTTCAAACACTTTAGAAAGTATCAATAAAAAGCAACCAGCAAAGAAAAATATAAAAGCTTCAAAATCAGTGTGAATACCTGTAAAATCATAAGTTATAATTTTGAAGTCGGTGTATTGTCTATTACAAAAGAAATTTATTATATAAGTTGTAGTAATAACAAAGCAACATATTGAAATTCTTTGTAGGCTACGTACATTATCGGAAACAAAGGGAGTTACTTTTATCAAAGTGCATACAATTTTTCTTAGGTAATAAAGGATTGCAAAAGAAGCCATTCCACCAACTACAAATAGTGTGTAGGTTATTGTTAGGCTTAAATTTATAGTGCCGGTATCTAATATGTATTTAACAAAGGTTATAACCCATAACACTAATCCAGCAACCATTAATATGTCTAGTAAAATCTTTAAAAATGAAGATAATGATATTTTTCCATAATATTTCATACAAAATCCTCCGAAAGTATAGGTTTTTAGTAATTGTTTCATTGTAATAGTACAATAAATAAACTATAAAGGCAAGTTTAAATTAGTGTATAAGAATAAAAAAATATTGATAAGCAATAAATAAAAAAACCTTGACTATGACGTAACGTTATAGTTTATTATATTATTAAAGATAAACATTACAGGAATTCCATTTATGCATGTACAAAATATAACGCGTTAATGAATTATTCAATTGTATAAATTTATGTTGAAGCAGTTTATCTAAATAGAGGTGATCTTTTCATGTATAAAGTAAAAGAAGTTGCTGATGTTGTAGGGATAAGTGTGCGCACGCTTCATCACTACGATAAAATTGGTTTGTTGAAGCCAGAATCTATTAATGAAGCGGGTTACAGGCTTTATTCAGAAAATGACTTAATTAAGTTGCAACAGGTATTATTCTTTAAAGAGCTTGATTTTAAATTGGAAGATATAAAAATTATATTAAATGACCCAAAATTTGATAGAGAAGGGGCTCTTAAGACTCATAAAGAAATTTTAATCAAAAAAAAGCAAAGGCTTGAGGAAATCATCAAATCAGTAGACACAACATTAAGTTCCATAAAAGGAGGAATAGATATGAGTAAAAAAGAAACATTTGAACCCTTTGATATGAGGGAAATCAATGATTATAAGGAAAAATATGCCGAGGAAGTAAAAGCAAAGTATGACAAGAAAGTAGTAGATGAATGTAATAAAAAAACAGCAAAGTATTCAAAAAATAAGTGGCAAGAAATTACTGAAGAAGGTAATGAAATTTACAGAAAAATTGCAGCAATTATGGAAAAAGGACCTAAAGATGAGGAAGTTCAAAAGTTAGTAGCACAATATAGGAAGTATATTAGTGATAATTTTTATACCTTCACAGTTGAAATATTTAGAGGACTAGGGGATTTATACGTTTGTGATGACAGATTTACTAAAAATATTGATAAAACAAAACCTGGATTAGCTGAATTTTTAAAGGAAGCTATGCATTTTTATTGTGATAATCAGGTATAATTAATTAGCAATTAGCAATTAGCAATTAGCAATTAGCAATTAGCAATTAGCAATTAGCAATTAGCAATTAGCAATTAGCAATTAAGTAATTAAGTAATTAAAGATTCTCGGCGCAAGCCGAGAATCATCCATAATTGTGCATTGTACATTGTGCATTGTGCATTAGGTATTAGGTATTATGTACTATATCTTTTGTATACTCAATATATCATCGACTCTTTCTGTCATGTAAGTGTAGGAATCGTATACCCCCTGATTATATATTTCAGGAGCTAGTTCTTCCATTACAAAATCTAAAATAAGGCCAGCGGCTAAATCTCCTAAATCTTCCTCTCTTTCTTTATAAAAATAAGTTTGGATTGATTCTATCATTGTTCTTCTTTTTTCAATACTTAATGTTATAGTTTGTTTTTTCATAAGGCCCTCCTAAATGGGTGTGTAAAATATATTAGTCATTTGATTTACCGGTAATGTGGTCAATAGAAATTTTTATAAGTGTAGTTTTACTGATGGCCCTATTTATATAGGCTGTTCCTTCTTTTAGAAAATTATTAGAATATTTTTCTATAATAGAAAAAAGTACTTTTTCTTTTTCATCTCCTAAAACTATATTAGTTTTTCCAAAGGCAATTACGCTTTCATACTTAGTTGTAAATTTGTTTGGTAAAATTTCAGTATCTCCAACGACACAAAAAGATACTTTGTTATTTTCTTTCAGATTATTTAATTTGCTACCGGAGTTTGCACAGTGAAAATAAATACTATTATCTAAAAAAGTATAGCTTAATGGAACACCGTAAGCATATCCATTTATATCTATCATTGATAACACACCGTACTCACCGTTTTCTAAAATTTTCAAACTTTCTTTTTCAGTAAGTTTCTTTTCGATTCTTCTCATTTCTTTAAACATTTTTAGCAACTCCTCTTCTAAATGTTTTAATTTAAATATAGATTTTCTGACAATCATCGAGCAGTTTCTAAAAATCTTTTATCTTAGATTGTATAAATTAAATATAAGATTTTCTGACGAAAGGAAGAAAACCATCCATAATTGTGCATTGTAAATTGTGCATTGTGCATTACATCTTTTAAAACTATTCTCTATAATAAAATACTTTACCATCTTCTAATGAATAGTTGATAGAATTATTATCTAGCAAACATGATAAATAAGATGAGACAGTGGAAAGATTTAAAAAGTAATCTTGATGAGCCATATCGAGTTCATTTAATATAATAATATTTTGAAGCAAATCTTCCTTAGATATCGGTTGATCAAGCAGTTCTAAAATTTGTTCTTTATATTTATTAATATTAGTAATATTCTTATTAATCAAAGCATCCATTTCATGTTTTTCATATATTTTACTTGAATGAGCAATGACAAAATAATCGGCATCTATTTCTCTTAAAGAATTTAAAGTTTCTAGGCTGTCTTCTATATTATATAGATAAGGGAAAGAGTATTTATCAATGGTTTCATCACTGAAAATTGAATCTCCAAGGAAACAGACTCTATTTGGAGTTAATAATACAATTTGTTCAGGAGTGTGTCCCCAGCCCCTATAGACTTCGAATTTTTCGTCTCCTATTTTGTTTACTCCATAATCTAGTACAAAATCAACTTTTTTATCTTTATCGTTTTTAGTGAGTTTTCTAAAAGGAGCTCCTCCGGCTAGAATTGCATAAGCTAATTTTCTGTTTTCCATTAAAATTTTCTCTTGAGTTGATGTATATACTTGAATTCCAGTATAGTTTTTCTTAAAATATTCATTACCACCACAGTGGTCACCGTGTGCATGGGTGTTGATGATAAATTTTGGATGAAGATTATTATCAGTCAAAATTTTATCTACCCTTTTAGCGTGAGATGAACCTATACCAGTATCAATAAGCATACAAAATTTATTTTTATATGCAAAAACTCCGATGTTAGATGGACCATCTATGTAGTAAGTGTTACCGTTGATTTTATTTAAATTCAAAATAAATCCTCCTTTTTTATAGATAGAGTGCAATTTTAAATTTTAATTCAGTTTCTCTGTAGCCATCATAATATTTAAATATATTACCCTGAATTATTTCTTTCCCATCGACGATAATAGCAACACGTCCTGATTCATCATGAGAATTATTATATTTTGTGATAAAGTATTTTATTCGTCCTTTAAGTGAATCACACATTAAATCTTTTTCTAATCTTTTCTTAATACCACTCCATGATTGACCCATTAGAACATACCTCACAAAATAAATTTTTCATATAATATAGCAATTATATTATAAAAGATATTACAAAAGATATTATAAATTATACACAAGATAGAAAATATTATCAATGAACAATAGTTAAACGATAGTTGAGCAATAGTTAAACGATAGTTAAACGATAGTTAAACAATTGTTAGGCGCTGTACCGTGTTCGCTGGAAAATATAAACTTTTTGCTGATTTTTAAAATTGGCATTTGCCAAAAACAAAAATAGGGTATATAATATATTTAGCATATGCTATAAATAAAAAGGAGTGTGTCTTATGAAAGTTTTAATTACAGCTACAGGGAAAGAAAAAAAAGATAGTTTAGATTCAAGATTCGGAAGATGTCCATATTTTCAAATTTATGATACTGAAAGTGGATCTTTTGAAGTTGAAGAAAATACGGGTATAGATTCAGAACATGGTGCAGGAATAGCGGCGGCGCAACAAGCTATAGATGCTGGAGCGGAAGTTGTTGTAACAGGTTTTGCAGGACCAAATGCATTTAAGGTTTTAAATGATAGTGATATAAAAATTTATAAAAGTTCTGAAGTTCCTTGTGAGGATGCTCTTAGAGCTTGTGTTGAAGGAATCTTAGAAGAAATAAATGTTGCAAAGAAAAAACCAGTTTAGAGCGATTATGGAACAATAGTTAAACGATGGTTAAACGATGGTTAAACGATGGTTAAACGATGGTTAAACAATAGTTAAGCAATAGTTAAACGATAGTTAGCAGTGTATTCTTGTTTGATGAATTTAATTTTACAATATATTTGTTTGAAAAATGAAAGGGGTAATTTAATTGAATATTGCTATACTTAGCGGTAAAGGTGGTACTGGGAAGACGACAGTTTCTACTAATTTAGCTAAGATTTTAGGAGCTACATATATAGATTGTGATGTTGAAGAGCCTAATGGATTTATATTTTTAAATCCTGAAATTATTAAAAGAAGAGAAGTTAAGGTATTGTGTCCTGTTATAGATAAGGATAAATGTACTTTATGTGGAGAGTGTTCCAAGGCTTGTCAGTTTAACTCATTGGCTCAGACAAAGAAAGAAGTTATGTTTTTTGAAAACTTATGTCATGGTTGTGGAACTTGCGAATTAGTTTGTAAATATGATGCAATTCATTTTGAAGAAAGAAGACTTGGAATAGTTGAAGAAGGAATTGGTGAGGGAATACACTGCAAGAGAGGATTACTCGATATCGGTGAACCGATGGCAGTTCCAATAATTAGAGCAGTTACAAAAGATTTAGAGGGTGAGATGAATCTTTTAGATTGTTCCCCAGGTACTTCGTGTAATGCTGTAAATACATTAGAAAAAGCTGATAGGGCTATTTTGGTGACAGAAACTACTGAATTTGCTCTGCATGATTTGAAACTGGCTGTTTCTTTAGTTAGAAAAATGAATATTCCTTATTCAATTATTATAAATAAAGAAATAAGTGAAGATAATATTATTAGGGATTATTGCATGGAAGAAAAAATTTCAATTCTAGGTGCAGTACCATATAGTAGAGATATTGCGGCTCTATATTCTAAAGGTGAGTTAATTGTGAATATGGATGAAATGCGAGAATTATTTACTGGATTTGGAGCAAAAGTTAAAGAGGTGAGCACATGGAACTAGTAGTTATTAGCGGAAAAGGTGGAACGGGTAAGACAACTATTGCAGTAGCATTATCTCAACTTGCAGGAGATGTAATTAAGGCTGATTGCGATGTGGACGCACCTAATCTATATCTAATGTATGATGGTGAAGATGAAAATATAGAAGGATTTGTAACAGGTAATATTGCTACAATAGATAGTGAAAAATGTATTGAATGTGGAAGATGCGTTGAGGTATGTAAATTTGATGCTATTAAAGATTTTAAAATAAATCCTTTTAAATGTGAAGGATGCATAGCTTGCAAGATAGTTTGTCCAGTAGGAGCTATAGATATTAAAGAAGATTATGGTGCAAAAACTATGATCACAAAAGGGAATAAAGGAATTGTATCTAGAGCTGAAATGGAAATAGGTGCAGATGGTTCTGGAAAATTGATTACGAAGGTAAGGAAGTTAGCAGAAGGTGTTAAAAGTAGCAAAGAACAATTAATTATAGTTGATGGATCTCCAGGGACAGGGTGTCCAGTTATTTCATCAATAACTAATACTGATTTTGCATTAGTTGTAACTGAACCTACAATGTCAGGTATGGAAGATCTTAAGAGAGTACTTTCTGTATGTGATCATTTTAGTGTAACACCATTTGTTTGTATAAATAAATCTGATATAAATACAACGGTAGCAGAAGCTATTAAAGAATATTGTAATGAAAATAATTATCTTTTAATAGGTGAAGTTCCATATGATGACACAGTTATGAAATCAATAAATTCATTAAAACCAATTACAGAGTTTGAAAATAGCTCTGCTAATATTGCAATTCAGGATATGTGGAAAAATATTAAAAAATATTTATATAAATAGGAGGAAATAAAATGAAAATTTCAGTAGCAGTAACAGAAGGTATAGTAAGTCAACACTTTGGTCATTGTGAATTCTTTAAGATGTATTATGTAGAGGATGGAAAAGTTCTTAAAACAGAAGAGGTAGCAAATCCAGGACATAGACCAGGGTTTTTACCAAAGTTTATAGCAGAGCAAGGAGCATCTTTAATTATTGCTGGAGGTATGGGTGGTTCAGCTCAAAACTTATTTTTTGAAAATGGAGTAGATGTATTAGTAGGAGCAAGTGGGGAACCAGATGTAGCTGTAGATGAGTACCTAAAAGGAAATCTTAAATCTTCAGGTTCAGTATGTCAACACTAGTTTTTTAAAAGAAGAGTGCAGTTTGCAGAATGCAATGTGCAGTTTAAAGAATAAAATCTTAAATGCACATTGCGCAATGCACAAATAATGATTATCTAATAATATATTTAGTTAATTGACTTTCAATTTCAATAGATTCATAGTAAAATAAAATTATATAAATAAAAATACTAGTACAATATTGTACATATAAATAATTTGAAAGTGAGTTGTTTGGAATGAAAGATAATTTAAAAAAAATTGAAAGTCAATTAAGTGAAAAAGGATATAAGTTTACTTATCAAAGGAGAGTAATCTTACATTCTCTATATTATGCAGATAAGCATTTGAGAGCAGAAGAAATATTTAACCAGTTAAGAGAAAAAAATATAGGATTAGCAACAGTATATAGAACCTTAAAATTATATGTGGAGCTTGGTATAGCAAAAGAAATAAAGATAGATGATGTGAATTATTTTGAACTTAAAATTTATAGCAAGAAATGTCTTCATATGCATTTCAAATGCATTAACTGCGGCAAAATATTAGATATAGATGATCAAGATTTATGTTATAATTACCTTAAATCTAATATAGAACTAGAAGAAAAATATGGTGTTTCTATTAAGGATGCTAATCTAGTTTTTGAAGGGATTTGCAAAGAATGTAAGGAGGACAAAAATGCCGAGACCTAAAAAATGGAGAAGAGTACAGTTTTTACCTGAAAGTACGTACTTTGTTCCTTTTGGTAAAAGAAAGTGTGAATTAGAAGAAGTGGTTCTTAAAATAGAAGAAGTAGAAGCCATGAGATTAAAGGATATTGAAGGATTGAATCAAGAGCAGTGCGCTGAGAAAATGCTAGTTTCAAGACAAACGTTTCAGAATATTATTGACCAAGGTAGAAAAAAAGTAACAGAAGCACTAGTTCAAGGAAAGGCTGTTAGAATCTCAGGTGGAAATTATACTGTGAATATTTGTGTAATGAGGTGTGAGGATTGTGGAAATATATTTGAATTGAATTTTGAAACTACTGAAAGAGTATGTCCTAAATGTGGATCAGAAAGCATTTTTTGTACAAAGAAAGGTAGTTTTTGTAAAAAACATTGTAGTGGCCATTGCAGATAAAGTATAGCATAAAGAAGATGAATATGATATATTATATATTAAAATACCAGTGATTTTGAAATTGTTTGAAAATTAATAATATTAAAACAAGTATAAATATTTAAAAATCCTATTTATGTACTATAATAATACATAAATAGGATAATTATTTTGCAAAAGTTATTGACAATGTTTTTTAAAAGGTGTATTATGATAAAAGTAATTTGGGTTATTGATAATTGCAAGTGAGCAATAAATTATAGCCTTGTACAAGCAGTTGACCTAATGGCAATTGACAAAGAAATTGATAAAAAAGAAATATAATAAAGTGAGCAGTTGACCAATTGGCAATTGACTTACTTTTTTTCTTTTTTGAATTAAAATAAAAGCCAATTCTACAAAATAATATCCCATAATATTTTTCCGGCAACGCAGAGAGAAACAACAGAGAAAACAGGTCTTATAAGTTTAGAACCATTCTTTATAGCAAGTCCACTACCCAGTCGTGCACCTAGAATCATAAATATTCCAACAGGTATAGCTACTGTATATATGATTTGACCCTTTATAGCGAAAAGAACTAAGGAAGTAATATTACTAACAAAGTTTAGTACTTTAGCATTACCAGCAGCGTTAGTAAAATCAAATTTATATACTTTGATTAATAAAAACATTAAAAAAGAGCCTGTCCCAGGTCCGAAAAAACCATCATAAAAACCAAGAGAGAATGCTATTATTATTCCTAAAACTATATTTTTTCTAGTTAAGGCTTCAAATTTATTTTCGCCACCTAATGATTTTGAAAATATGCTATATAAGCCTACGAATAGAATAAGTATTAGAATGAGTGATTTAAGAATATTTTCGTCAACTAGCATAACTGTATTTACCCCAATGCAAGCCCCTAATAAAGTGAATGGAATGAGATATTTTAATAGATTAAAGTTTGCTTTTTTAGAGCGAATAAAATTTATGGAGCTAGTAAAAGAACCAGATGAAGCTGCAAATTTATTTGTACCAAGTGTTAAATGTGTAGGTATACCTGCAGCTAAAAAAGCAGGGACACTAATTAGTCCACCCCCACCAGCTATAGAATCGACAAAAGCTGCTATAAAACCCGCAGAGCAAAGAAATATTAATTTAGTAATCATAAAGCACGACCTTTCTGTTTGGATAATTAATCTATTGTTAAATAAATAAAAATTGGTATAATAGTAATGTTGAGTACAAAAACGAAGGAAATGCACAGTGCACAATGCACAATTTATAATTATGGAGAAGTTTTGTCTGTTTCATATGAAATATTGTAAATAATTAAAACAGTTTTTAACTAAACAGAGAATTAATTGTAATTGCAAATTGAATTTTACAGTGCCCATTTGATTATATCAATAATATTGGAAATTGCATAATAAAAAATATGTTATAAAATAAATTACAAAAGAAATAGGAGTGATATTTTGAGAAAAAGAAAAGTATATGAGGTTGATGTTGTTGAGACGGAATTTCCGGGGTTTGGAGTAGGATATGTAGATAATCAGAAGGTTTTAATAAAAAGTGCTTTGCCTGGTCAAAAGGTTTTAGCGTACGTTCATAAATTTAAAAATGGCAACGCGATGGCTAAAGTTAATGAAGTTGTTGAAGAAGTCGATTATAAAATAGATACTGCGTGTCCTGTATTCCATTTGTGTGGAGGATGTTCTCATCAAAATGTTCCCTATGAGAAGCAATTAGAATTTAAGAAAGAACAATTATTAAAGTTACTTAATAAAGCTAATATTGAAAATTACGAATTTTTAGGAATGGAAGGAAGTCCTGAAATTTTTGAATATAGAAACAAAATGGAGTTTTCTTTTGGTGATTTTGAAAAGGGTGGAGAATTAACCCTTGGTATGCATATGAAAGGAAAAGCCTTTGGTATAGTAAATGTTGAGTGTTGCAAAATTGTAGATGAGGATTTTGGAAAAGTATTAGATTTGACAATAAAATATTTTAGAGAAAAAGAAATAAAGCAATATAGGGTTATGAGTAGAGAAGGTTATCTTAGAAATCTAGTAGTTAGAAAAGGTAAAAATACAGGTGATTTCCTTGTGAATATAGTTACAACTTCTCAGCTGGATTTTGATATGAATGAGTATAAAGAATTGTTGCTAGGTCAAGATTATATAGATAAAATAACTGGTATTATCCATACGGTTAATGATTCATTATCAGATAAAGTGTATTCTGATGAAACTAGAATATTATATGGAAGAGATTATATTGCTGAAAAATTATTGGGTATGGAATTTAAAATATCTTCTCTATCTTTTTTTCAAACAAATTCTAAGGGCGCAGAGAAACTTTATACTATTGTAAAAGAATTTATGGGAGATGCTCATGATAAAACTGTATTCGACCTATATTGTGGAACAGGTACAATTGGCCAGATTGTTGCTAGGGAAGCAAAAAAGGTAGTAGGAGTAGAACTCATTGAAGAGGCGGTAGAGGCTGCAAATGAAAATGCAAAGCTCAACGGACTTACTAATTGCCAATTTATAGCAGGTGATGTAGCTAAGGTGATAAAGGATATAGATGTAAAACCAGACATAATAATATTAGACCCACCAAGACCAGGGGTTCATCCTATTGCAATGGAATATGTAGTTAAGTTTGATCCAGAAGAAATAATATATGTTTCATGTAATCCAAAGACTTTGGTTAATGATTTAAATGTGCTTGAAGAAGCTGGGTATAAAGTGGAGAAAGTACAAGGAATGGACATGTTCCCTCACACTGCCCACCTCGAGTGTGTCGTGAAGATAGTTAAGGAATAGCCTGAAATCAAAGGGTTTCAAGGACTTTAAGTGAATATTGATGTGTGTTTTATGTTCCCTCAGATTTAGGTTTGGGGGAATTTTGGGTTGAGGGGGGTTAATAATTACGCAGAATTAAGAATATTTGTGTAGTGGTATGAGTTTTGTGCGTTTGTTTATTGTAATAAAGGATAACGCCACTCTTTTGCCTTCACCATACATAAACAACGATATTTATACAATACAAATCCACTGAATTAAGTGGTTTAGCATTTTTGGGGTTGGGTGTGTACTTTATATCCGTAATAAATTAATATTTGAAACAAAAAAGCTTGGATATTACTGATTTATAGAATTATAATAATAGTAATCACCATAAATAGAGAGGGTGTTAGTTTGAAATTTAGTCTTTATGGTATAAGCGAAGAATTACTTGATAAATTAAGTGTTGAAAGTCAGCTTGGTAAAAACTTAAAGAATACTCTAAGAAAATTTCAAAAAGATGATTTAGTTAATGAAATAATTGACTTGAAAGAATTTTATGAAAGTACTGATTTACTAATCGATGTGAATTTTGCTTATAGAGTAAAATCGATACAATCAAATTTTAGAGCAAGAGTTAAATATTTTCAAGATTGCTAATATGATAAATGGAAAAGTAAATGATGATGGATATAGAGGAATTCATTTATATTATCAGAAGACGAATAGACATTATCCTATAGAAATCCAAATAAATACTAAGAATGAGAGGATTATGAATGATTGGCTTCATATATATGTTTATAAGTATAAGAAAAATAACGCTATAGGTGAATTATTAAGAAAAAAATATGATAGTGGAGAGATCCAAAATGAATCGGAGTTTAAGGAGGTATTGAAAAATGTGTTATCTAGTAGCCAAGAAGCATGAAAAAGAGGGTAGTTTAGTTCTAGAAGTAGAGCAAGGTCAAAGATTGGCATCATTATCAAAATATTTAACATTGACAACGCTTGGAAAAGGTGTTCAGATAGTAACGCTTAATGATTTGAAAAGTTTTAAAGAATATTTCCCATATACAGTTATTAAAGACGAGGTTGAATATATTTCAAAAGTAGTAAAAATGTAGGGTGTAATTCTATCAGTAAGAGACTAAAGAGTAAAAAAAATATTATTGGTAAGTCTTTAAATAGTAGTTTGATAAAATACATTTTTGATTAGTTAGATTAATTTATCTAACATAGGAGATGTACATATATTGAGCTATTATTTTTTTATGATTCTTTATACAACAATACAGAAGTAAAAGTAGGATCACAAAGCTTAATTAAAAATACATTTGAACCTAGAACAAGAATACTCCAAAAATCAACTGAGGACATTGTATGTCCTCAGCAAGACCTCGGGGATAAACAATTTTCTGTGAACTTTGATTAAATGATGAAT